>CAYNGQ010000393.1:0-4054 GCA_964396735.1 uncultured Solirubrobacteraceae bacterium
TCAAGCCGGTGTTCAAGGCGTCGACCTCCGCACACACCTCAAGGATCGACGGAGCGAGCCTGCACGTGACGCTGGCGCTGCCTGAGGAAGGCGGCCCGGGGAAGGAGGCGAACGTCGCGCGGGTCAAGGTGTCCCTGCCGAAACAGCTCCCGTCGCCGTTGAAAACGTTGCAGAAGGCGTGCACGGAAAAGGTGTTCGGGGAAAACCCGGGGAACTGTCCGGTCTCCTCGCGGGTCGGGGAAGTCAAGGTGCTCACGCCGATCCTCGCGAATCCGTTGACGGGCCCGGCGTACTTCGTCTCCCACGGTGGCGCGAAGTACCCGGAACTGATCATGGTCCTGAGCGGCGAAAACGGGATCCAGGTCGATGTGCATGGGGAAACGTTCATCAGCAAACAGGGGATCACGAGCGCGACGTTCAGCACGGTCCCGGACGTCCCGTTCTCCCAGTTTGAATTGACGTTCCCGGAGCGGGAATACCCGGCGCTGACGGCGAACGGGAACCTCTGCAAGGGGAGCCTGGTCATGCCGACGGAAATGGTGGGGCAGAACGGGCTGGTGCTCGATCAGAGCACGAAGATCTCGGTGACCGGCTGCCCGAAGGCCAAGAAGACCAAGGCCAAGAAGAAGGCCCACAGGCACAAGAAGCGCGCCAAGAAACGAAGAGGAGTAGCGGGAAGCGGTAGGGGGAGATAGGTCGATGTCGTCAGCCGCCGCCGCACGGGTTCGTGCCGCGCCGCTCCCAGGCTCGCGTCGGGGAGCGGTGGACGGCCGCGGCGACGTGGTCGATCTGCAGCGGGCGCGGATCATTACCGGGATGGTCGAGGTGGTGGCGGAGCGCGGTGTGGCGCGCTCGACGGTCGCGCATGTCGTCGCGCGCTCGGGTGTTTCGCGCCGCACGTTCTACGAGTTGTTCAGCGACCGCGAGGATTGCTTCCTGGCGGCCTTCGACCAGGCGGTCGAGCATGCCTCGGCACGGGTGATCCCGGCCTACGGGGAGACCGGCAGCTGGGTCGAGCGGGTCCGCGCGGGTCTGCGTGCGCTGCTGGAGTTCCTCGACGATGAGCCGGGCCTCGGTCGTCTGGCGGTGGTCGATGCGCTGGGGGCGGGCCCGGTCGCGCTGGAGCGTCGCGCGCGCGTGGTCGGGGTGTTGATCGACGCGATCGACCGGGGCAGGCGCGACCGATCGGAGATCGGCCAGCGGGCGGCGAAGGGGCTGGGGCGGTTCACGGCGGAGGGGATCGTCGGCGCGGTCCTCGCGGTTCTGCACGCGCGCTTGACCGAGCGCGGGCGGCAAACGCCGATGGTCGGGCTGCTCGGCCCGTTGATGGGGTTGATCGTGCTGCCCTACCAGGGGCGCGCGGTCGCCGAGCGCGAGGCGGCGCGCCGCGCGCCGCGGCGCAGGCCGGCGGCGCCGGCGCCGGCCGATCCGCTGCGGGATCTGGAGATGCGCCTGACGTATCGCACGGTCAGGGTGCTGGTGGCGATCGCCGCGCTGGAGGGCCGGGGCGCCAATCCGAGCAACCGCGAGGTCTCGGATGCAGCGGGTGTCGCGGACCAGGGCCAGATCTCGAAGCTGCTGGTGCGCCTGGAGCGCCTCGGGCTGATCACGAACGTGGGGGTGGGCCACGCCCGCGGCGAGCCGAACGCGTGGCGGCTGACGCCTCGGGGTCGCGACGTCGAGCGCACGATCAGCCGCCAGGCGGCACAGGCCGCGGCGGGGTGAGCTCAGAGGGGAGGCTCACAGCGTGCTCGGCCAGTCCCGCAAGCTCCGAATCCGGGCCGGTTCGGGCCAAGATCTGGGCATCGTGCGAAGGGTGCTCGGGGTGATTCGCGGCGGTCCCGAGAACCTTTCGGGTGCGTCGCGCCCCGGCCCGGGGCTCCCCAGTGAGCCGCTCACGCAGCGCGGCGAGGTCCTCGCCGGTGTCGATGTCGAGCAGCAGCGAGGGGACCCGCTCCACGCGGCAGGTAACCCCGGCCTCACGCGAGAGCCGGCGGTGGCGCTTGCAGCTGCCGGGCCCAAAGCTCGGGGGGATCGCGCCTGGTGGGGTGAGCAGCAGCCCGTTGGTGCCCGTCCCATGGCGGTCGGGGACGATCACGACCTCGGCCGCGCCGGTGGGCGGGGCCTCCAGTAGCGTGGCGACCTCGCCCGGGTCGAGCGCCGGGCAGTCCCCGGGGATGCACAGCACCTGCGCGAAGCCCTCAGCCAGCGCCCGCTCGATCCCGAGGGCCACCGCGGCGCTCTGGCCTGCCTCGGCGGTGTCCGGTACGACGATCGCCCCCAGGTAGCGCGCCGCGGCGGCGACCGGCTCCTCGCGGGTCACAACG
This sequence comes from uncultured Solirubrobacteraceae bacterium, assembly GCA_964396735.1. GTDB lineage: Bacteria > Actinomycetota > Thermoleophilia > Solirubrobacterales > Solirubrobacteraceae > Palsa-744. Next base: position 2,328 of record CAYNGQ010000393.1, read on the forward strand.
ATCGTGCGCTCCAGCGCGGCGCAGTCACGCAGCGCGCTCAGCACGTCCCCGGCCATCGCGCGCGCGAGATCCCGCCGCAGCGGGTCGGCCACGCTCTGCCCGAGGCGCTGCTTGGCCTCCGAGAAGCGCTTGACGGGCAGGATCGCGGCGGTGCGCATCGTCGCTCAGGCAGACTCTTGAGTCGGCTCGGCGACCGGCTCGAGGAGAGCGACCGCGACGTCGGTGCGCGCGAAGTCCTCGCCCTTGAAGAGCAGCGGCTCTCCCGTGCTCGCCGACAGCGAGTAGGCGAAGCAGTCCCCGAAGTTGAGCGCGGCGGGGTGACGGCCCTTGCCGAAGCTACGCCACGCCGACCGCGCCAGCTCCACCTGGTCGGCGTCCACGGGGACGGTCTGCACACCTGCGCGATGCAGCAGGAGATCCAGCTCCCGGCCGGCTGCCTCGCCCCGTCGAGCCTCTGTGAGCAACGCGCACTCCAGCAGGTTGCAGGCCGAGATCAGCCGGCGCGAGTCGCGCTCGATCGCGCGCGTGAACGCCCGGCGCTCGGGCTCGTCGAAGAGGATGGCAACGATCGCCGAGCTGTCGAGCACCATCAGCTTGGCAGGCCGCGCTCGTCGTAGCCAAGGATCTCGTCGTCGGAGCGCGTGTCCAGCAGCGGCAGGGCGGCGCAGCGCAGGGCGATCCGATCGAGCTCGTCGGCCAGTTGCAACCCGGGGCGCCCCGCGCGCAGCCGCTCCAGGCGTTCGCTCACGGCTACCTCCACGGCCTGCGTGATCGTCTCGCCGGTGGACTGCGCGAGCTCGCGCACGAGGCTGTCGGTTTGAGGGTCCTTGATGTTCAATGGCATGGGCAGAATAAAGATAGCAGGGAAGATTCTTCCGCGCAGCGTGGAGGCGCCGCGAGCCTCGGCGGCGGCGGCGACCAGCAGGTCGGGCAGCTTGCGCCCGCGCTGGTGCCTGGAGGCGAGCAGCCGCTGCGTCTGTCCCGCGCGACGCACGTGCTCGGCCGCGGTCTCGAGGAGCTCGAAGGCTTCGATGGGCGTCGGTGAGGCGATCCCACTCCGCGGCGTTGCGGGCCGAGAAGCCGATCTCCAGATCGCTGATCCCCGCGCGCGCGAGCTCAGGTATATATGCGCGCGGCTCGGGCACGGGCGTCGGTGGCCTCGTCGGAGGCGGTGCGGTGTCGGGTGTCAAGTACATGCCGACAACGTACGCCGCGCTTGGGACGGTACGCTCGCTCGACCCCCCGAAATTTGCGGACCGCTACTCCCAGAGCCGCTCGGGCAGCCCCGTGAGGTGGATCCCCGCGTGCACCTTGTAGCGGGCGTTGACGGCGATCAGCAGCGCCGTGAGCGACTCGGTGATACGGGCCATCTCCAGGCGCCCGCAGTCCACGCAGCGGAGCCCCTCGATGCGGTCGATCAGCACGGCGGCCTCGCGCTTATCGGCGCGGGAGTCACCGCACACGAGCACGTCCTGCGCGAGCTCGTGCTCGAGATCGCTGAGGGAGGCGGCGCTGATCGTGTGCAGCGCGGAGACCACGCGCACCCCCTCGGGGGCCATCTCCAGGGCCTGCTGGGCGGCGGAGCCCTGCCACACCCCGAGCATCCTGGTGGCCTTGCCGCTCACCGCGGCGGCCAGCGGGACGGTCGCGTCGATCAGCAGCTGTCCCGGGCGCAGCGCCCCCTTGAGGTTGGTGAGGGTCTCCGACTGGTTGCGGAACTGCACGCT
>CAYNGQ010000394.1:0-9360 GCA_964396735.1 uncultured Solirubrobacteraceae bacterium
CCTGAGAACGGCGGCATCCCGGCGAGCGCCAGGCCGCCGATGATGAAGCAGGCGAAGGTGAACGGCATGGCCTTGCGGAAGCCGCCCATTCGGTTGAGCGACTGATTGCCGGCCATGGCGCCGATGATCGAACCGGCCGCCATGAAGAGGAGCGCCTTGAAGAAGGCGTGGGTCATCAGGTGGAACAGCCCGGCCGCGTATGCGCCGACGGAGACGCCCATGATCATGTAGCCGATCTGGGACATCGTCGAATAGGCGATCACGCGCTTGATGTCGGTCTGCACGAGCGCGATCGTGCCGGCGATGAGAAGCGTCAGCGCGCCGATCACCGCGCCGGTGTCCTGCGCGGCGGGGGCGAGTTCGAACAGGGTGTGCATCCGCGCGATCAGGTAGACGCCGGCGGTGACCATCGTCGCGGCGTGGATCAGCGCGGAGACGGGCGTGGGACCCTCCATCGCATCGGGCAGCCACGTGTGCAGCGGGATCTGCGCGGACTTGGCGGCGGCGCCGACCAGCAGCAGCAGGCAGCCGGCGGTGATGTCGGCTTCGCCGGAGTGGAAGACGTGGGGCGCGGCGGCGAACACCTTCGTGAATTCCAGCGTGCCGGTGTGCTTGAAGATGAAGTAGGTGCCGAGCACCAGCCCGACGTCGCCGACGACATTGATCACGAACGCCTTGATCCCCGCGCGCGTGGCGGTGGTGCGCCGGTACCAGAAGGAGATCAGCAGGTAGGAGGCGGCGCCGACGAACGCCCAGCCGACGATCAGCAGCAGGAAGTTGCCGGCGAGCACCAGCAGCAGCATCGAGAAGACGAAGAAGTTGAGGTAGGCGAAGTAGCGCGCGAAGCCGCGGTCTTCCTCCATGTAGGAGACCGAGTAGAGGTGGATCATCGTGGAGATCCCGGTGACGACCAGGATCATGTAGACCGACAGCGGGTCCACGAGGATCGAGACGTGCGCGTCGATCCCGACCGTCACCGCGTAGCTCCACAGCGAGGAGTTCAGCTCACGACCGGAGGGGGCGTGGCCCTGCAGCTTGATCAACGCCCCAAGCGCGGCGAGGAAGGCAAGGCCGATCGCCGCCGTGCCGATCCACCCGGCGGCGCGGCCTGGCAGGACACGGAAGCCGAAGCCGATGATCAGCGTCCCGAGCAGCGGGAACAGCAAAACCAGCCAGCCGAACGTCGTCGCGCTCATCTTCTTCGTGCCCTCCAACCAAAACTGGACCAGCCGCCGGCGTGACTTTCGGCAGAGTCACCGAACCACTTTCTGGTTAGGCTCCAAAAAGAAGACATACGCATGCGTGCGACGCCGGGGCTCACCCTTGCAACTCCCGCATCTCGTCGACGTCGATCGGCAGCCGCCGGCGATAGATCGCGACGATCATGCCGAGGCCGATGCAGACCTCGCAGGCGGCGACGGTCATCACGATCAGCGCGAGGATCTGCCCGTCGCCGTTGCCCCACATGCGCGCGAACGCGATCAGCGAGAGGTTGGCGCCGTTGAGCATCAGCTCCAGGCAGAGCAGCACCACGAGCGGGTTGCGCCGCACGATCACGCCGACGGCGCCGAGCGCGAAGATGATCGCCGAGACGGCGAGGTACCAGGCGATGCTCATCAGCCGCTCTCACCCTCGGTGTCGTGCTCGTCACCCTGCTCGGCAGCACCGACGGCGACGGGCGTGCGACGGCTCTCGGTGGGTCCCTTTGCTTCCTCTTCGGCGGCGCCCGAGTGCGAGGCGGCGAACTCGAGTCCGGTGACCCCCTCGGCCATCGTGCCGGTGCCCTGTGGGCGCAGCAGCTCGAGCGGGGCGAACTCGCGCTCTTCCTCGGCGGACTCCTCCTCCAGCCCTCCGCGGCGCCGGGCGAGCACGACGCCGCCGACGGCGGCGATCAGCAGCAGGAAGGACGCCATCTCGAAGGCGAGCAGGAAGCGAGTGAGCAGCAGGTTGCCGATGTAGGCGGGCGTGCCATACGCGCGCGGTCCCGGCGTGTAACCCGCGCCATACCCTTCGATCGCCTTCAGCCCGGAGCCGAGCAGCGCGATCAGCAGCTCCACCAGCAGCGCGCCGCCGAGCACCGCGGCGGCGAGCCGCATGTTGGCCCCGCCGGCCGAGCGCAGGCGGGCCCCGATCGCTTCGTCAGCCTCACCAACATAGGCAACCACGAACACGTACAGCACCATCACCGCGCCGGCGTATACGACCACCTGGGCGGCGGCAACAAATTCAGCGCGCAGCAGCAAAAACAGAATCGCCAACGAGAGAAGGTGAGCGACAAGCGAAAGCACAGAAAAGAATGGATCGCGCAGTGCGATCACCCCTATCGCCCCAGCGATCGCACCAAAAGCAGCGAGGAAGAAGAAGAGGGTGCTCACCAGGCGGCCCCCAACTGCCGTGGCCCCAGCAACCATGCGCTCCTTGCCGATTCCGTAACTGTGCTGGCGCGGAGGAGCCGGCCACCGCGGCCGGCAAGCCTCAAAAGCCGCAGTGATCCAGGCGCCCGGTGGCGCAGCTCCACGCGCACCCTCCCCAACCACGACCGTGTTTTCGCCCACGACCACGCCGCCGTCTCTCCCCGCAACCACGCTCTTGGCACCCTCCCCGACCACGCGCCTGTTTTACCCAGGCCGGCAAGCTGAAGTCCATCCCCGCCCCTCATCACTCGCCCTCGTTCCGCAGCGGCGTGCGTTCCAGCGGCTCGGCGAGCAGCATCTCCTTGGTGAAGATCAAGTCGGAGCGCGAGTAGTCGGAGAGCTCGTAATCATGGCCCATCGTGATCGCATCGAACGGGCAGGCGACCTCGCAGTAGCCGCAGAAGATGCAGCGCGACATGTTGATCTCGTACACGGCGGCGTAGCGCTCGCCGGCGGAGACGCGATTCTCGGGCGTGTTCTCGGCGGCTACGACGCGGATGCAGTCGGCGGGGCAGGCCGCGGCGCAGAGCGAGCAGCCGACGCACTTCTCGAGGCCGGTGTCCTCGAACTTGTGCAGCTTGTGGCGGCCGCGGAAGCGCGGGTAGACGGGGGTCTTCTCCTCCGGGTACTGAACCGTGGCGACCGGTTCGAGCATGCGCCCAAAGGTCGTGAAGAGGCCGCGCACGGTCTCGCCGAACGTGCGCCAGGTGCTGCGTGCGGGGCCGGGCGCCGGGGTGCGCTTGACCACGATCACATCCTCGCCCGGGCTCCACGCCGTGACGTTGAGGCTGGTGGTGGCACTCGCGGTGGAGGGGGCCGGGGCCTGTGGCGTCGGCCGCGGGGGCGTGGGGGGGGTCGGCGGCGTGGCGGGCGTGGACATCAGTGCGTCACCACCACGAGCACGGCGGTCACCAAGGCGTTGAGCGTGGCCAGCGGCAGCAGCACCTTCCAGCCAAAGCTCATCAGCTGGTCGTAGCGCAGGCGCGGCAGCGTGGCGCGGACCCAGATGAAGAAGAAGGTGAAGAGCCCCATCTTGAACAGCACCACGAACGGGTCGACCCACCCGGGCGGGTGGATGCCGAACGGCAGCAGCCAGCCGCCGAGGAACACGGTGGTCACGATCCCGGAGACGACCAGCACGTTGAGGTACTCGGCGAAGTAGTAGGAGGCGAAGCGCCCGCCGCCAAACTCGGTGTTGTAGCCGCCGACCAGCTCGGCATCGGCCTCCGTCAGGTCGAACGGGGCACGGTTGATCTCCGCGAAGGAGGCGGTGAGGAAGATCAGGAAACCGAAGAACTGGGGGATCAAGAACCACATCCCCTCCTGCGCGTAGACGATGCCCGTCAAAGAGAGGGTCTGCGCGGTCATCACAACGCCGACCAGCGCGAGCCCCTGCGAGACCTCGTAGGAGATCATCTGCGCGGCGCCGCGCATCGCCCCGAGAAACGAGTACTTGGAGCCCGAGGCCCAGCCGCCAAGCATGATCCCATAGAACGCGATCGCGCCAAACGCGAACAGGTAGAGCGGCCCGATCGAGACGTCCACCCCGTACAGCCCGACGGGCTTGCCGAAGATGTGCTGGACGTTGCCGAACGGGATCAGCGCGAAGGCGGCGACCGCCGTGAGGATCGAGATGACCGGCGCGAACGCGAACAGGAAGCCGATCGACGTGGTCGGGCGGAACTGCTCCTTGGTGAGCAGCTTGAGGATGTCGGCGAGCGGCTGCAGCGCGCCGTACGGGCCCACGCGGTTGGGGCCGTAGCGTGATTGGAAGCGCCCGAGCAGCTTGCGCTCGGCGAGCAGCACGACAGGAACGAGCTGCAGGCCCACGGCGAAGATCACCACGGCCTTGAGGATCTGGATCCACCATTCTTCGTAGAAGCCGACGGTGGCGAGGATCATGAGGCCACCGCCACCGGTGCGGGGAGCGCCGCGAGGATCATGAGGCCACCGCCACGAGGAGTGTCGCGACGATCATGACGCCACCGCCACCGGGGAGACCATCGCCGCCAGCTCGTCGAGCACCCTGCGCTCGTCACGCGTCTCACCGGGGCGCGCCACCCCGGGCCGCAGCCGCTGGACGCGGCCGTCGGGGTGCACGACGGTGCCCTCCTTCTCCGCGTAGGCAAGCGCTGGGAAGACGACGTTGGCGTGCGCGCGGACGCCCTCGGTGAGGAACGTGGCATGCGCGATCACGGTTGAGGCCCGCTCCAGCGCGCGCTCCCAAAGCTCCTGCTCTGGGGCCGCCCACGGCGAGCGGAGGTGCTCGGAGGAGGGCAGGGGGGATGGGCCCGCGAGCGGGTCGGCTTCGAGCAGGTAGATCGCGCTCAGCTCCCCGGCTGCCAGCGCCGCGGCGATCCCGTGCGCGTCGAGCCCCTCCTCGTCGAGCTCGGCGAGCTCCGGCCCGGCGTTGGGGAGCACGCCGGCCTCGCGCAGGCCGCGGCCGTTGGCATGGGCTGGGATTTCGAGCAGCCCGGCGCCGCCGGTCGCGGCCAGGCCGAGAGCGCCGGCGAGGTCGAGCAACGCCCGCACGGCGGGCTCGCCGTCGGGGCCGGCGCCCAAGCGCTCGTGCCACAGCACGACGACCTCCTCGCCGGCGGCGCGCAGTGTATCGAGCAGCTCTTTACGCGCGGCCTTGTCGAGCAACTGCTCCCGCCCGGCGGGCACCAAGCGCAGCCCGTGGCGGCGCACCCCCTTGCGCAGTCGCAGGTCGAGGATCGCGGCGTCGGCGATCGGTTCGCAGTCGAGCAGCAGCACGGCGTGGGCGAACTCGAGGTCGCTCACGGTCGCCTGCAGGCCGGGCTCGGCGAGCGCCCGCAGCAGCTCCAGCGGCAACGCTCCGGCGACCCGCGAGTCCAGATGCGGCGAGCCCAGCGCCTCGCGCACGAGGCGCGCGAGCAGCAGGCCCTCCTCGCATGTGGCGCCGCCGCCCGCGAGCGCGCCGACGCGCTCCCCCGCGCGGCGCAGCCCGGCGGCGGCATCCTCCAAGGCGCGCTCCCACGAGACGGGGCGCAGCTCGCCGCCGTCGCGCACGAGCGGCGCGGTGATGCGCGCGTCACCGCCGAGCACAGGGTAGGCGAAGCGGCCGCGGTCGCACAGCCAGCCGTCGTCGACCTCGGGGTTCTGGCGGGAGAGCACGCGCAGCACGTGCTCGTCGCGCACCGTGAGCATGACGTTGCACTGGGAAGGGCACAGCGTGCAGACCGAGCCGGCATCCTCGATATCCCATGGGCGGGCGCGGAAGCGGTAGGGCTGGGAGGTGAGCGCGCCGACGGGGCACAGCTCGACGATGTTGCCGGAGAACGGCGCGACGTAGGGGTGGCCGTCGAAGGTGGATACATAGGAATGGGCGCCGCGCTCCTGCAACACGAGCTGGTGGTCTTCGGAGATCTCCTGGGAGAAGCGCACGCAGCGGTAGCAGAGAATGCAGCGCTCGCGGTCGATCGCAATCAGGGGGGAGAGCGCGAGCGGCTTGACGAAGTGGCGCTTGGGGTCGACGTAGCGGGAGAAGCCGCGGCCCCAGCCGAAGGTAATGTCCTGCAGCGGGCACTCGCCGCCCTTGTCGCAGACGGGACAGTCGAGCGGGTGGTTGATCAGCAGGAACTCCACGACCGAGTTCTGCGCGACCTTCACGCGCTCGGACTGCGTGTGCACGACCATGCCGTCCTTCACCGGCGTGGAGCAGCCGGTCTGCAGCTTGGGGATGCCCTCGATTTCCACCAGGCACATGCGGCAAGCGCCGACTGGATTGCCGAGCTTGGGCTCGTAGCAGAAGACGGGGATCTCGATGTCGCCGAGCTTGGCGGCGTCGACCAGCATCGCGTTCTCAGGCGCCTGCACCTCGAGGCCGTCGATTGTGAAGGTGATGGTCTTCGGTTCGGGACGTGGCATCAGCGGGCCTCAGGATGGCCGGGTGTGCGGACGGTGACTGGGGCGGGCCGCGGCATCAGTGGGCCTCCCCGTGGGATCCCGTGCCGGCGCCGACGAGGGCGCCTTGGGCCGCGAGCACGCCCTCGGCCGCCGCGACGTCGCCGACCCCGCCGCGCAGGCGCGCGGTCGCCATGTGCGCTTCGAACTCGTCTTTGAACTTGGCGATCATCGAGCCGATCGGCATCGCCATCGCGTCGCCGAGCACGCACAGGCAGTTGCCCATGATGTGCTCCTGCACGGAGGCCATGATCTCGAGGTCCATCGGCGTGGCCTCGCCGGCGTCGATCCGCTCCAGCATCGTGACCGTCCAGTTGGTGCCCTCGCGGCAGGGGGTGCACTTGCCGCAGGACTCGTGGCGGTAGAACTTGGCTACCTTCAGCGCGACGTCGAGGATCGGTGTGGAGTCATCGACGACGATGATCGCCCCCGAGCCGAGCATCGTGCCGGCCTTGGCCATCGAGTCGAAGTCGTAGGGGATATCGAGGTCATCGCCGGTGAGCACGGGGGATGAGGAGCCGCCGGGGAACCAGCACTTGACCTTGCGCCCCTCGGGCGGTCCGCCGGCGAGGCCGTAGATGATCTCGCGCGAGGGGATGCCGAGCTCGATCTCGTAGTTGCCGGGCCGCTGCACGTGGCCGGAGACCGACACCAGCTTCGTGCCCGTCGACGTCTGCACGCCGAGCTTGGCGTACTCGTCGCCGCCGATCCGCATGATCGTCGGCACGGTGCAGAGCGTCTCGACGTTGTTGATCAACGTCGGCCCCTGGTAGAGACCCTGGTTGGCCGGAAAGGGCGGCTTCAGGCGCGGGTTGCCGCGCTTGCCCTCGAGCGAGTCGAGCAGCCCGGTCTCCTCGCCGCAGATGTAAGCGCCGGCGCCGCGGTGGACGACCATCGAGAGCGAGGTGTCGGAGCCGAGGATCTTCTCGCCGACGAACCCGGCGGCGCGCGCTTCGGCGAGCGCGGCGTCGAGGATGTCGGCCTGCAGCACGTACTCCCCGCGGATGTAGATAAACGAGCGCGTCGCCCCTGCGGCGTGCGCGGCGATCACGATCCCCTCGATCAGCATGTGCGGGGACTTCTGCATCAGCTCGCGGTCCTTGAAGGTGCCGGGCTCGGACTCGTCGGCGTTGCACACCAGGTACTTGTCCATCCCGCCCTTGGGCAGGAACGAGACCTTCTTGCCCATCTGAAAGCCGGCCCCCCCGCGCCCGCGCAGGGCGGAGGCTTCGAGCTCGTGCAGCACGGCCTCGGGCGGCATCGCGAGCGCCTTGCGCAGGGCGTCGTAGCCGCCCCGGCGCGCGTAGACCTCCAGCGTGTGCAGTCCGGGCTCGTCGATGCGGTCGAAGAGGAGTCGGTCGGTCATCCGATTGCGTTGAGTTGTGATCGTCCGCGCGGGTGATCTGCTCCCCGCGGGGCCTGGGCGCGGGGCATCGTGCCCCGCGGCGACGGGAGCGTATTCACTCGGCGCACGACACTGGGTCGTGGGCTCACGAGGCGGCCCCGGGGTCGGCGCAGGGTCGCCGCGAAAGCTGCTTCTCGGGCAGAACCTCGCGTCCGGCGCGTATGTCGTCGAGCAGCGCGGGCACGTCGTCGAGCGTCAGCGGCCCCACGTAGGCGCCGTCGACGGAGGCCATCGGCGCGATGTCGCAGGCCCCGAGGCACTCGAACGAGCGCACGTTGAATTCCGGATCCTCGCCGGCGGCGGCGCGGATCGTCTCGTACAGCTCGTCGGCCCCACACAGCGAGCAGGAGATGTTGGTGCACACATACACGGAGTGGCGCCCTACTGGGGTCGTCTCGAGCATGTCGTAGAAGGTCGCGACGGCCACCAGCTCGGCGGGAGTCAACCGCATCACACAGGCGACCTGGTCGATCGCCTCGGGCGAGCACCAGCCGTGCACCCGCTGCGCGGCCTCGAGCGCCGGCAGGATCGCGGAGCGGGGGTCGGGGTAGAGCGCCATGTGCGCCTCGATCTCCGCGCGCAGCCCCTCCGGCACCTCCGGGGATGGGGACCCGCCCACCCCGGGGATCAGCGCCGGGTCCTTGTCGAGGTCGGCGGCCATGTCCCAGCCGGGCACGCGCGAGCCGTGGGCATAACGGGGGACCGTGCTCACCTGTCTATCCCTCCCAGGATCGGGTCGAGCATCGCGGTGGTGGCGATCAGGTCGGCGATGTAGGCGTCGCGGGTCATGTGCGCGAGCGCCTGCAGGTTCACGAACGAGGGGTCGCGCATGTGCACCCGCGCGGGCTTGGAGGAGCCGTCGGAGCGCACGTAGCAGCCGAGCTCTCCGCGGGGGGACTCGATCGGGTTGTAGATCTCCCCGGGCGGCACGCGGAAGCCCTCGGTGACGAGCTTGAAGTGGTGGATCAGCGCCTCCATCGAGGTCGCCAGCTCGTGCCGGGGCGGCAGCGCGACCTTGCGGTCCTCGGTGATGTGCGGCCCCTCGGGCAGCCCGTCGAGCGCCTGTTCGATGATGTGCACCGACTCGTAGATCTCCGCCATCCGCACGGCGAAGCGGTCGTAGTTGTCGCCGACCGTGCCGACGGGGATCTTGAAGTCGAAGTCGCCGTAGGAGCTGTAGGGCGCAGCCTTGCGCAGGTCCCAGGGGTTGCCCGCGGCGCGTAGCAGGGGCCCGGTCACGCCCAGCCCGAGCAGCGTCTCGGCGTCGAGCGGGCAGGTGCCGCGCAGGCGCTGCAGGACGATCTCGTTGGAGTTGAGGATCGCCCCGTACTCGTCGGCGCGCTCGGGCATCACCTTCAGGAACTCGCGCAGCTTCGGCTCGAAGCCGGGGGGGATGTCCTCGGCGACGCCGCCGACCTGGAAGTAACGGGTGTGCATGCGCGCGCCGGAGGACATCTCGAACAGGTCGAGGATCAGCTCGCGCTCGCGCAGGCATTACAGGAAGATCGATGTCGCGCCGAGGTCGAGCGCGCTCGTGCCGAGCCAGATCAGGTGCGAGGCGATGCGGTTGAGCTCGAGGTGGATCACGCGCAGGTACTGGCCGCGCTTGGGGAC
>CAYNGQ010000395.1:0-3323 GCA_964396735.1 uncultured Solirubrobacteraceae bacterium
CGGGTGAGCGCCCGCCTTCAGATGGTGGGCGCGAGGCCCTCTCACGTGTCGAGACCCGGTTACAACGCCGCGCCCACCCCGCCCCGCGCGTAGAACTCCGCCTCTTCGTGGCCCAGCTCGGTAACGGGCTCCTCGCCGTAGATCCACTCGCGCGCGATTCGATACCAGTTGGCCTGCGCGCGCAGCTGGGAGAGCACGGCGAGCGTAAGCATCTCCATGCGCCGGCCGAAGAGGTGCTCGGCGCGCATGTCCTGGTGGCGCATGTGGCGGAAGTGGCTGGAGCGCGGGTCGGAGCTCTCGATCATCACCTCGGTGGCGATCTCCGGCGTCAGCGCGAACACCGCGTCCGTGGTGTACCAGCCGATCCCGTCCTCGATGAACGACAGCAGCTCCTCGGGATCCACGCGCTCGGGCTGGGGCAGGAAGCCCGACTGCGCCAGCAGCTCGTGCAGCGCCGGCGCGTCGTGCTCGATCACCGCGCGCTGCGCCGCCAGCTCCAATTCCACCGGCGGCGGGTCGAGGCGCTTGAAGAGGCCGAAGTCGAGGAACGCCACGCGCCCGTCGCCCAGCAGCAGGAAGTTGCCCGGGTGGGGGTCGCCGGAGAACTGGCGGTGGCGGTAGAGGCAGCCGAGGAAGAAGCGGAACACGATCTCCCCGATGCGGTCGCGCTGGGCCTGCGGGTAGCCCTTGAGCTCCTCGAAGCCGACCCCCTTCACGAGCTCGGTCACAAGCACCCGCTCGCGCGAGAGCTCGGTGACCACGTCGGGGATCTTGATGAATGGGTGCCCGTGGAAGATGCGCCCCAGCGAACGCTGGTTCTGGGCCTCCAGCTCGTAGTCGAGCTCCTCCCCGATCCGCTCCCTGATCTCCCGCGCCACGGCGCGCACGTCCAGCTGCGGGGTCATCCGCTTGAGCAGGCGCATGATCATCTCCAGGTTCTGCATGTCGGCGCGCACCGCCGCCGCGACCCCGGGGTACTGGACCTTCACGGCGACCTCGCGGCCACCTTCGCGCAGCCGCGCGCGGTACACCTGCCCGATCGAGGCCGCCGCGATCGGCTGCTCGTCGAAGGACTCAAACACAGCGGGGATCCGCTCTTCGAGGTCGTCCTCGATCACTTTGCGCATCTGCTTGAACGACACCGTCGGCGCCGCGTCGCGCAGCTTCGCCAGCTCGTGCTGGAACTCCTCGCGGTACTCCTCCGGCACCAGCCCGACGTCCAGGAAGGACATCACCTGGCCGAGCTTCATCGCCGCCCCCTTCATCGTGCCGAGCACCGACACGATCTGCTTGGCGGTCTCGACCTGGCGGCGTGCCAGCGCCTCCTGGCTGGCCTGCTCGCCGCGCGTCACGTTGGCCGCGCGCGTGCCGAACTGCTTCACGGTCTCGGTGGCCGCCAGCTTCCCCACCGTCGCCGTGCGGCGCACTCTCGATGTCGGGACGTTCTTCTCGCGGGCCACACCACCATCTTATGGGTGGCCGAGCGCTACCCCAGGCGTTTGACCTGCGAGCCGGGCACTATGTCGTCGGTGCCGTCCGGCCAGCGCACCCACGCCTTGTGGCCGCCGTCGTAGTCGCCGCACAGCAGCACCAGCGTGGCGGGCTCACCGAGGGCCGTGCAGCGGTCGGAGCCCTCGCCGTCGAGACCGCGCCACACGCGGATGAACGGGTTGTGCTCCCACTCCTCGGCGACCGAGGTGGGGTCGGCGTGGCCTGGGTGGATCACCGTCTCCGCCGGCAGCTCCATCAGCGTGCCCATGATCGAGTCCTTCAGGTCGGTGTAGGTGGTGTGGCCGGGGGCCCTGACCCCGCCGACCGAGCCGCGGAAGAGCGTGTCCCCCGTGAACACCGCCCCTTCGCGGCCAGTGAACCCCCCCGGCGCGGTCGTCGAGGACGGACGCACCGCCCCGTCGGGCACGCACACCGCGAACGACAGCATCCCCGCCGTGTGCCCCGGCGTCAGCAGCGGCCTTACCTCGAGCGTCCCGAAGTGCAGCGCCTGCCCCGGCTCGATGGCGCCGGTCGCCACAACGCCCTCTCCCAGCAGCTCCCGTTCGACCGGGTGGATCACGACCTCGAGCTTCGGCCAGCGCTCGCGCAGCGCCCCCACCTCGCTGACGTGATCGAAGTGGTGGTGGGTGAGCAGCACGTGCGTGGGCGTCACCGCCAGGCGCTCGGCCGCCTCGATCAGCGACCCCACCGGCCCGCCCGCATCCACGAAGAACGCGGGCCCACCCTGCCCGTCGCACACCAGATAGGTGTTCGACAGGAACTGCGGATGCGTTGCACGCTCAACTATCACGCCGCCTCCATCCCCGCGATCATCGCGCCATCCTTGCACGAAGCGGCGCGCGGGGGAGGTGCCGCCAACCGCGGCGTTGATACGCGCGCGATGTGGGTGCGATGGACGTTGGCGAACTTCCCGGCGTTTCGTCAAGAGCGGCGCCCCGCCCGCCGGCGCCGCCGGCACTGGCCGGGTTCTGAGGAGGATGAAAGGAATCCCCTCGGGCGGCCGGCACCGTCTGCATCGGCCCCTCGACCGCGGCCCTTGAGCCAGCGAGGCAGTGCCCTCGCGCGATCTCTCTCCGCTGTCGATCGCTGGCTATCAAGCAGCGGCGGGCTGCTCGATGATCTCGATGCGGTATTGATCGGGATCTCGCACGAACACGAGGCGTGACCCGCCCTCGCGAACGGAATACGGCGGCTTCTCCGGCTGGATGCCCTGCTCGGCGAGGCGGGCCAGCGTGCCGTCGAGGTCGTCGCTGGTGATCGCGATATGACCGTAGCCAGTGCCCAAGTCGTAGGAATCCACACCGAAGTTATAGGTCAGCTCCAACCGAGGCACGTCCCCGTCGCCGGGCTGGTTCATGAAGACGTTGATCGCCTCGTCGCCGATCGGGATGCGCCCGACCTCCTCGAAGCCGAGCGCGCTGTAGAACGCGATCGAGCGGTCGATGTCTGTAACTCGGTAACAGGTGTGGATCAGAGCCACGCACGGAAGTCTACGTGGAGTGGATCCCTTTGGCCGACGGGGCGCGACAGCATGGCCTGACCGTGTTGTCCCCGAGCTGACATCCCGGTGGCGATAGCCTCGCGTGTGTGGAACTGGGCCTTGCCACCTTCGCCGACCTGCCGCTCGGGGCAGACGCGCCCCATGCGGCACGGCGGCTGCGGGAGCTGCTCGAGGAGATCGAGCTGGCCGACCAGCTTGGGCTATAAGTGTGCGGGGTCGGCGAGAACCATCGGCCCGACTATGCGGTGTCCGCGCCGCCGATCGCGCTGGCCGCCGCGGCTGCCCGTACGCAGAAGATTCGCCTGAGCAG
>CAYNGQ010000396.1:0-5772 GCA_964396735.1 uncultured Solirubrobacteraceae bacterium
CGTGGACATCCAGGAGATCGCCCGCGAGACGGTGCGCGGCATCGGCTACACCGACGCGGCGTTCGGCTTCGACTGCCACACGTGCGCGGTGATCAACGCGATCGACCGCCAGTCCCCGGACATCGCGCAGGGGGTGGACGCGGCGTACGAGACCCGCCACGATCCGCTCGACGACGACCGCTTCGACCTGGCGGGCGCGGGCGACCAGGGGATGATGTTCGGGTACGCGACTAACGAGACCGAGGAGCTGATGCCGCTGCCGATCCTGCTGGCGCACAAGCTCTCCAAGCGCCTGGCGGAGGTGCGCAAGGCGGACGTGCTGCCCTATCTGCGCCCGGACGGCAAGACGCAGGTGACGGTGCGCTACCGCGACGGGCGGCCGGTGGGGGTGGAGAAGATCCTGATCTCCACCCAGCACGCCGACGGGATCGACAGCGAGACGCTGATCAAGCCCGACCTCTTCGAGCACGTGCTGCGTCCGGTGCTGCCGGCGGAGCTCTACGAGGAGAAGCAGCTGCTGCGCGACTTCCTGGTCAACCCAACCGGGCGCTTCGTGATCGGCGGGCCGATGGGCGACTGCGGACTGACGGGGCGCAAGATCATCGTCGACACCTACGGCGGCATGGCGCGCCACGGCGGCGGCGCGTTCTCGGGCAAGGACCCCTCCAAGGTGGACCGCTCGGCGGCCTACGCCGTCAGGTGGGTGGCGAAGAACATCGTCGCCGCCGGGCTGGCCGACCGCGCGGAGGTGCAGGTGGCGTACGCGATCGGCGTCGCGCACCCGGTGTCGGTGATGGTCGAGACGTTCGGCACCGAGAAGATCGGCCGCGGGCGGATCACGGAGCTGGTCAAAGAGCACTTCGACCTGCGCCCCGGCGCGTTCCGCGAGGAGCTGAAACTGCACCGCCCGATCTACCAGAAGACCGCAGCATACGGCCATTTCGGCCGCGACGACCACGACTTCACGTGGGAGCGCACCGACAAGGCGCAGGCGCTGCGCGACGCGGCGGGCCTCGGCGCCGTCGCGGGGGTCTAGAGCGGTCTAGAGCTCCGTCCGCCGCCTCGCCGCCCCAGCGCGAGGCGGTCCGGCGCTCCATCTAGTGTGGTGGAGTGTCGAGTGAGATCGCTCAGGTCGAGCCCCTGACCACGGCCCGCGCACTGCGCGGGCCGTTCGATTACCGGTTGCCGCCGGAGCTCGAGGGGGGTGCCGTCGTGGTCGGCTCGATGCTGGTCGTGCCGTTCGGCCGGCGCGAGGTGCTGGGGGTCGTGATGGGCCTCGCCGAGCGCAGCGAGGTGGCCGAGGAGAAGCTGCTGGAGCCGCTGCGCGCGCTGGAGCTCGGCGTGCCCGTGGACCTGGTGACGCTGGCGGAGTGGCTGGCGGCGGAGTACTGCTCGACGGTGGCGCGCGCGCTGCGGCTGGTGCTGCCCGCCGGCGCGACCGGCAAGGGCCCGGCCGGCCTCGGGGTGCGCAAGCGACGCTCGCGCGCGGTCGTCCGTCCGCGGCATGAGCCGGTCGGCAGGTTGCACAGCCAGCCCCCGCCACTCACCGACGACCAGCGTCAGGCGCTGGCGGCGATCGAGCAGCGGCTGGCGGCGCCTGCGGGTGGGCGGGCTCCGGGTGGGTGGGTCTCCCAATCCTCGGCGCTGTTGCTGCACGGGATCACCGGGTCGGGCAAGACCGAGGTGTATCTCCGCGCCGCCGCGTGCGCCCTGCAACGCGGCCGGGGCGCGATCGTGCTGGTGCCCGAGATCGCGCTGACGCCGCAGATCGTCGGCCGCTTCGTGGGGCGCTTCGGGGAGACGGTGGCGGTGCTCCACTCGCGCCTGACCGCGGCTCAGCGCCGGGAGGAGTGGCGACGGCTGCGGACGGGCGAGGCACGGGTGTGCGTGGGCCCGCGCTCGGCGGTGTTCGCGCCGATCGAGGAGCTGGGATTGATCGTCGTCGACGAGGAGCACGACGCCTCCTACAAGCACGAGGGCGACCCCCGCTACGACGCGCGCGAGGTCGCCGCCAAGCGCGCCGCGCTGCAGGGCGCGCTGCTGCTGCTGGGCAGCGCCACGCCGCGGCCGGAGAGTCACCACGCGCTCGAGCGTGTGCGCCTTCCCCGTCGGGTGGACGGCCGCCCGCTGCCGCCGGTGGAGCTGCTGGACATGCGGGAGCAGAGCCATGGCCTGCACCCGGAGACGGCGCAGGCGCTCGCGGACGTGCGGCGAGCGGGGGGTAAGGCGATCGTGCTGCTCAACCGCAGGGGCTGGTCGAACTTCCTCTCCTGCCGATCGTGCGGAAAGGTGTGGAGCTGCCCGCACTGCGATGTGGCGCTCGTGCTCCATCGCCGCGAGGGGCAGGTCAGGTGCCATCACTGCGACCACAGCGAGCGTGTGCCGGAACGGTGTGGCTGCGGCTCGACGGCGGTCGCGCGCCACGGCACCGGCACCGAGCGGCTGCAGCACGATCTGCAGGCCGCGCTGGGAGACGGCGAGCGCTTCCCGATCTTCCGGCTGGATGCGGACACGATCCCCGCCGGCGCGGGCGGTGATGGCGTGGGTGCGCTGCTGCGCCGCTTCGGCGACGCCCCGGCGGGCGTGCTGATCGGCACGCAGATGGTGGCGAAGGGTCACGACTTCCCCGACGTGCGCCTCGGCGTGGTGGTGGACGCCGACGCCACACTGCGCTTCCCCGACTTCCGCTCCGAGGAGCGCACCTTCGCGCTGATCGCCCAGCTTGCCGGCCGGGTTGGGCGTGGCGGTGAGGGACGGGTGCTGGTGCAGACGATCGCCCCCGAGGCACGCGCGATCGCGCATGCGGCGCGGCACGACAGCGAGGGCTTCCTGGCAGGCGAGCTGCGGCGGCGGGAGGCGCTGCGCTACCCGCCGTTCGCGCATCTGATCCGGATCGTATGCTCCGCCCCGCAGGCGGCGCGCGCGCAGGCGGCGGCGAGCGCCATCCGCGCGCAGCTGGAGGGGTTGGAGCGCTGCAGCGTGCTGGGCCCGGCGGCGCTGTTCCGGCTGCGCGACCGCGAGCGCAGGATGCTGCTGATGAAGGCGGCCGACCGGGGCGCGGCCGTGGGGGGCGTGGGCGCGGCGGTGCAGCGCACGGCGAGCTCCAAGGAGCACGCGGGGGTGAGCTTCAGCGTCGATGTGGACCCGCAATAGAATGACTCAGGATGGGCACAAGCGTTGAGAATCCCACTGCGGTCGAGGAGCAGGACGAGCCTGTCGAGGAGCTCGACGAGGAGACCCGCGCGCGCCGCGACGCGGCGCTGCGCCGGGTACGCAAGCTGGGCGACCCGGTGCTGCGCGCGAGCGCGGTGGCGGTGGAGCGCTTCGACGAGCGGCTGCGCGCGGAGGTGCAGCGGATGGGCGAGCTGATGCAGGACGCGCTCGGCGTCGGCTTGGCGGCGACCCAGGTCGGAGTGCTGCACCGGGTGCTGGTGTATAAGGCGTATGAGGATGATCCCGTCAGCGCGCTGGTGAACCCCGTGCTCGAGTGGGAGAGCGAGGAGCGGGAGGTCAAGGAGGAGGGCTGCCTGAGCCTCCCCGGGGTGCACGTCGAGGTGGAGCGCGCGGCGCGCGTGAGGGTGCGCGCGCAGGACCCGCACGGCAGGGAGCTGGTGGTCGAGGAGGAGGGCCTGCCGGCGCGCGTGATCCAGCATGAGATGGACCACCTGGAAGGGGTGCTGATCCTCGATCGGATCTCGCGGGAGGCGCGCCGGGATGCGATGCGCGCGCTGCGCGAGGCGCGAGAAGCCGACGACGCCGGACCGGCGCGAACCTCGAGCGCGGAGCGCTCGGCGGCCTCCGCTCAGTAGGGCGCTCGGCGCTTTGCGCACAGTCTTCCTCGGTACCTCCGACTTCGCCGCAGCCGTGCTCGAGCGCCTGACGGCGAGCGACCACCGGCCGGCGCTGGCGCTGACACGCCCCGACCGCCCGCGTGGCAGGGGCCGGCGGCTGGCGCCGCCGCCGGTCGCCCAGGCGGCGCGAGAGCTCGGCGTCGCGCTGGAGCAGCCGGAGCGGATCAACGATCCCGCTGTGTGCGCGCTGGTGGGGGATGCCGCGGGCGAGGAGCCGGTGCTGGTGGTGTGTGCCTTCGGGGCTTTGATCAAGGAGCCGCTGCTGTCGGCGTACGAGCTGCTGAACGTGCACCCATCGCTGTTGCCGCGGTGGCGCGGGGCGGCGCCGGTCGAGCGGGCGATCATGGCCGGGGACGCGCGGACGGGCGTGTCGATCATGCGCCTCACCGGGGGCCTCGACAGCGGGCCGGTGTGCGCATCCGCGCAGGAGGCGATCGACCTGGCCGACACGTACGGGTCGCTGGCGGAGCGCCTGCAGCGGCGCGGCGCCGAGCTGCTGGTGGGGGTGCTGGACGAGTGGGAGCGAGGGCGCCCGCCGCGCTTTGAGGAGCAGCCCGAGGAGGGGGTCACCTACGCAGAGAAGATCGGCGCCGAGGACCGCCTGCTCGACCCGGCGCGCACGGCGGTGGAGCTGGAGCGTCAGGTGCGCGCGCTGCAGCCCCACATCGGCGCGCGTTTGGCGCTGGCGGACGGGACGCTACTGGGCGTCTCGCGCGCAGCGCTGGCGGAGGGGGGGCGACTCCCTGCCGGGAAGCTGACGGCGAACGGCAAGCATCTGCTGTACGGGACAAGCGAGGGGGTGCTGGAGCTGCTGGAGGTTCAGTCCCCCGGCGGGCGGCCGATGGACGCGGAGGCGTATCTGCGGGGACATGCCCTCTAAAGCTCGCGTCTGCGCGTACGCAGTCTTGCGGAGAGTGTTCGAGCAGGGCGCGTACGCCGATCTGGCGCTTCGTGCGGAGGCGCGCGAGCTCGACGCCCGCGATCGGGCGCTGGCGATGCGCCTCGCGTATGGGGCTGTCCAGCGCAAGGGCACCCTCGACTACCTGATCGAACGGCTTACCGAGCGGCCGCTGAAACGGCTCGATGCGCCCGTGCTGGCGGCGCTGCGGCTGGGGCTGTACGAGCTGTTGTATCTCGGGGGGGCTCCCGACCATGCCGTGGTGGCGGATGCGGTCGAGTTGGCGAAGTCCGGCCGCGGAGGTCACGGCCTGGTCAACGCGGTGCTGCGTCGTGCCACGCGCGAGGGCAAGGCGCTGCTGGCGGCGCTCGACGACAGCACGCCCGAGGCGGCGGCGCTGAAGCACTCCCACCCGGAATGGATCGCGCAGCTGTGGTGGGAGCAGCTGGGCGCCGAGGATGCCTGCGCATTGCTGGCGTTCGACAACGAACCGGCGGAGCTGGCGCTGCGCGTCAACACGCTGGTCGCCGAGCCGGCGAGTGTCGCGGAGCAGCTGAGGGCGGGCCCCCGGCCGGTGGGCATCCCCGGCGCCCCGCGCCTCCCCGAGGCGCTCGTGCTGGGAGGGCCATTCGACATGCACGGCTCGCCGCTGTGGTCCGCCGGTGCCTTCATCGCGCAGTCGCGTGCGGCGATGCTGCCCGCGCGCGTGCTCGGCCCGGAGCCGGGTGAGCGGGTGCTCGACCTGTGCGCGGCGCCCGGCGGCAAGAGCACGCACCTGGCGGCGCTCATGGAGAACCGCGGCGAGGTCGTGGCCGTCGAGCGCAACCGGCAGCGCGCCGCCGAGCTGGGGCGCACCGCGCAGCGCCTGCATGCGACGTGCGTGCGGGTCGTACTGGCCGACGCCGCGCGGCCGCTCGCGGGGGAGGGGCAGTTCGACCGCGTGCTCGTCGACCCCCCGTGCTCGGGGTTGGGAACGCTGCAGGCGCGTGCGGACCTGCGCTGGCGGGTAACCGCGGCGCAGCT
>CAYNGQ010000397.1:0-4064 GCA_964396735.1 uncultured Solirubrobacteraceae bacterium
ATCTTACTGGTCCCATAGTCAGTAAACCAGAGAGCACTTTCTTTTTCCGGGCCGTCGGCAATACCCTTTGGTTTGCTGCCTGAGGGCAGTGCGTATTCGGTGATCGTGCCCGATGTCGTGATCTTCCCGATCTTGCTTGTCTGGGAGTCGCTGAACCAGAGGTCGCCTTCGCTGCCGAGAGCAATGCCCGATGGCCAGCTTCCGCTTGGCAGCGCGTATTCAGTGATCGTGCCCGACGTTGTGATCTTCCCGATCGTCTCGCTGGCCGGGTTGGTGAACCAGAGGTCGCCTTCACTGCCAAGCGCGATGTGTTCCGGCCCACCGGTTGTTTTCAGCACTTTGTATTCGGTCACCGTACCCGACGGGGTCATCTTCCCGATCTTTTCTTTCAGATTGGTAAACCACACGTCGCCTTCTTTGCCAAGAGCGATGCCCGCCGGCGCGCTTCCCGACGGCAATGGATATTCGACCAAATCAGTCGCGCCGATAACGCTACTTTCCGCCGTGGTCACTGTCACCGATCCGTTACCATTCGTCGCGGTGACATGCGCGGCGAGGACGTAGCCCGCGTCGCCTGTTTGTGGCGTATATGTGGCGTTGGTCGCGCCGAGGATCGGTGCGCATTCCAACAGCCCGGATTTGCATCTCTCCCACTGGTAGCCATAGGCTACTGGGGCACCGTACCATTTGCCCGTTGAAACGCTTATGCGCACACCTACGATCGGCGTGCCGCTGGTGACCTTGGGCATTTCCTGGGTCTCTAGCACGTTTGTCTGTTCTTTGAGCGTTGTCAGTATTTCATGTTCCGAAGCCCCAGCACGTGGTCGAGCCTGCGTCACCTTCAGCATGCGGCCTGTGCTCGCGTCGCCCGTGAGAGTGCCATACGTAAACGCCCAGGGCTGCTGTCCCGGCGATGTCAACGCCGTGACATGGCCTTCTGCGTCATACCCATAGGTCGTCTTCAGTGCCGGTGAGATTTCTGGATTCCACTCCGCGCGCAGCCGTCCCTGCTTATCGTATTCGTACTTCGCGACTGGGGTTTTCGCCATCGCGTTGGTCGCCGGGTTGTAGGCGAATGCTATGACTTCCATCAAGCGGTTCTTGTATTCGCCCCATTCGCTCTGATCTTCCCCGATGTTTTCCTTTGTTTTTTCGGCGTACACGAATTTGAGGGCGCGGCAACCCGTCGCGGCGATCTCGAGTTTTTCCAGTTCTTCACCCCCGCACGTCGCCGCTGGATGCGGCGCGAGCTCCAGGGTCGGCTCGACAATCACCTTGCCTTCGCCGACTTCGACGCTCTTGTATTCATCGGTCATCGTGTCGGTCGCGACCGAGCCTTTGGAGATAGTCGGCATCCACGACTTCGCGCCTGTGGGAAGCTTAAAGACCGTAGTCGCTAGCTGCGTTTCATTTTTCAGCAGATATGCGGGTTCTTTGCCTTCGTATTCCGTGTCGTATTCGAGTTTTAGGGTGGTATCGCCTATGGGTGCTTCAAACCCGCCGCCTTCCTTTGGCGTGAAGTAGGTCAGCCCTTCTGGGCCCACGACCATCACGCCTTTGTTCGGAAGCACTTCCAGGCTCGCCAAGCTACCCAGGCTCACGCTCCACTGCGGGCCGAGCGGCCCTTCGGCTCCCTCCTGGAGATTACGGGAATCGTAGTGCCGCGACACACTCAGCACCCCCAGGCCACCGCTTAGGTTCACGTCGGTCGCTCCCAGCGCGAAATCCCCAGACTCCGGGTTCACGGAGCCCGGCCCCATCGCCACCGGACTCGCATGGTAGACACTGAGCTGATATTCCTTGGTCGCGATGTTGCTGGCGTTGTCGATCGCCTTGACAGTGAGGGTGTGCTCCCCGGCTCCGAGTTCAGCGCCGTTGAGCGACCATTCCCCGCTCGCCGTACAAGGTCCCACCGGACAGGAGCCCTCCGCGGTCCCGGTCTCGTGACCGTCAATGTACAGTTCTATAGCCGCTATCCCCGAGCTCGGCGTCGAGCCTTCGCCATCGGTCGCTTCCACCTTGACGTGCGCCTCCACTTCACCGAGCTGGAGTTCTTCCCCAACGGTCGAAAGGCCGGTCAACGTGATGCCGTGCGGCGGCGTGGAATCAACCTTCAAAGTCACTTCGCCTTCCCCATGTTCAGAAGACCACGTCCCTTCCATCGGATCCCGGGCCGCCACACGAAGTTTGTCATCACCGTTCGGCAACCCACCTTTGAACGATGCGTAAGTCACCTTTTCGTGCTCTTCTTCTTCGCACTGAATACCGTCGCACCCGCCGTTTGTGAGATAATTCTTGGAGAGCTTTTCCACGCCTTCCACTTCGACACGCGTCGCGGACACACCAAGCCCGAGATCCTTTGATTTGAATTCAAACGCTCCCGAGCTTGGACCAATCCAACCCGCCGTGGAGAGCACGTTCGCGGTTTTTTTCCCGGTCGCGTATTCGATTTCCGTCGACGACGTGTTATAGCTCACCGTCGAATGCGTTTCCTTCGGCTGCGAGATCGATACCGCAACAGATTTCACACGCCACTGGAAATACACGCTACCCGTGGCAGTCGCCCGCTCCACGAACCGCACTATGTTTTTCGCAGAGCCGTCCGCGGGTGAACATGCGCTTTCGGAATCGCATACAGTACTTTTTAGAGGCGATTCTTTGAGATCTACACCTTCCTTGGCAATCACGACGTGATGTTCTTCTTTCCCTGAGCTTTCCGCAAATTCGATGTCATCTTCGCCAGTCGTTAGCCAATATTCGGCCCCGTTACTCCATGTAGGTTCAAACGTCGTGGTCGCGGCGATTTCATATATTTTCGAGTCGCCATTGGTTTGGTAGTTCAACGCGCCCCACTGCGGTCGCGCGAATTTATCGCTCGTGATCCACATTTCGCCGGCATATTCACCATAGGCGAATTCGCCTTCGTTCGTAAATGGCCAGAGTTTGCTATTGAGGGTATGGTCTGTATCCAGATTGAATTCAGGGTCGACATCGATCGGATAGAGGTCCTGCCCAGGCTGGCGCGCGACGCTCAGCGTCAGGACATCCCCCGAAACGCTCGTCGATACGGGCACGTAGTTCCCTGCGGCGTCACGCGCCGCGGGTGCGGGTATCTGGGCGATCGCGATACCTTCCTTGATGACTTCCGCCGTACCGGAGCCGTCGCTCGCCAGAACAAGACTCGCACCGGTGGGCATCCCCACCCGGAATGAGAGCTGTTCCGGGCTCTTGGCCGACCGCAACAGCGTATCGAGCGAAAACCCAAACGTCGAAGGCTTCGCGATCGTATCCGAGTCAGTCTGCGTATTTGCGAAGAAGACCCCATCCCCGTCGATAGTGCCTTCTGCATCAGTCAGCGACGAGCCACCGACACCGACGGGCGCGAGCGACAAGCCAAAGCCTGGCAGCTGCGCCCCTTCGCTCAAGCGCTTCGGCAGCCGCACCGGCACGAGCGGGCTGACCGCTTCGATCGCGCCGCCCGCTTCGCGCAGCCCGAGATCGATCGGCGCGAGCTGTCCTGGCGAGGTTTCAATCGCCATCGGCACCATCGATACGATCATCCCATGCTCACCTTCGGGAAGATCTACCTGGGCGGCGTCATCCGTCGCATAGCCCGTGATGCTCTCTCCCGCCGGCAAGCTCGGCGGCCCACCCGCCGGTTCATCGATCAGCTTTGGGAAGGCTTCGGCAGCTAGGGCGGCAGCTTGTTCGGGGTCCAGATTCTCGAACTTTGTTTGAGATTCTTCACGCGCCGTAGCGGCTTCCGGGCTGCCGAGCTTGGCTTCCTGCGCCGCCTGCGTCTGTTCGCCTTCTGTCGGCGACCCTGGGGTCACGAGCGCACCGACCAGCGACGAGGACGCACCACCCCCTTCGCCAGCCGCCGGGCTCGCGCTCGCGGCACCCGGCGACGTCGCGGCTTGCGACGCGCTCACCACCCAGCAGCCTACGCCCACGCAAAACAGCAAACACATCGCCAGCCGGCGCACTGCAAGACCCATATCAAGCCCCCATCACGAAGCGCCGGACGACAGCCAGGCACCGATCTACAGAACAGTTGCGCCAGA
>CAYNGQ010000398.1:0-4089 GCA_964396735.1 uncultured Solirubrobacteraceae bacterium
CGCGATCCTGCCGAGCGCTTTGGCGCCCGCGCGCACGGTGCCGTCGGGCCCGATCGAGACCTCGCTCGGGGAGGTCCCTCGGGGCAGCGTGAGCGGCGGGTCGAGCAGGTCGCCTTCGGCGGTGGTGAGCCGTCCGCGCGAGTCGACCTCGAAGGCGCCGTCGCGCGTCAGCGCGAGCGCCCCGCTCGGGCGCTTGACGGTGAAGAACCCCGGCCCTTCGATCGCGAGGTCGAGGGGATTGCCGGTGCTCTGGATCGCTCCCTGGGAGGGGTCGCTGCCGAGCGTCTGCGCGGCGGCGCCCGCGCCGATCGAGGTGGTGGTGCCGGCGATGTTCACCTGGTTGTAGAGCAGGTCGCGGAAGCCGGTGCGCTGGGCCTTGTAGCCGGTGGTTGAGAGGTTCGCGAGGTTGTTGCCGACCGAGTCGAGCTGCTGCTGCTGGGCTTCCATCCCGGATGCGGCGGCGTACATTCCTTCGAGCATCGTCTGTACCTCTCTGGTGGGAGCCGCTATGCGGACCCGTTGAGGGAGCCGACCTGGGTGGAGGCGGCCTGGAGGGTCTGGTCGATCGCCTGGATCGCCTGCTGGCCGGACTGGAAGGTGCGCAGGGAGCCGATCATTTCGACCATCGTGCGCGCGGGGTTGACGCCCGATTCCTCGAGCGCCCCCGAGCGCACGGTCCCGGAGGCGTGCCCGGAGGGCGTGCCCGTATAGAGGTTTTCGCCCTGCTTGGCAGCGCCCGGGACGTTGAAGAGGCCGAGCGATCCTGGCGGCACGGTGCCTTCGGCTCCGACCGCGATCGGAGCGCCGCTCTGGCTGAGGACGGCGTCGCCGGCACTGTCCACCAGTTGCCCGGAAGCGGAGGCGGTGAACTGGCCGTCGCGCGTGTAGCGCACCCCCTGGGGGGTCTTGACGGCGAAGAAGCCGGTGCCGACGATCCCGAAGTCGAGCGGCTGGCCGGTGCTCTGCATCCCGGCGGGGGCCATGTCCACGACGCTCTTGCCGAGCTGCACCCCGGTGTTCATCGAGCCGATCTGCTGCCCGGTGGAAGTGTTGGAGAGCAAAAGCTCCCCGAAGCTGTGCTGGGGTGACTGTTCGGGCTTGTAGCCCGGCGTCGAGGCGTTGGCAAGATCGTTGGAGAGCTGCGCCTGGCGGGTCTGATCGGCGACCATCCCGGACGCGGCGATGTAGAGGCCAAGGTCCATCTCAGGACGGGTGATCGCCCGGAGTGGTGGATTCTTTAGCGGCCAACCGGCCCATGACGCCGCGGGCAACCCCGCGATGACGCCCCGGTCGCGCCGCCCTGCTCCCGCCACGCCGCCGAGGCCGCACCCGCTCGCGTAGTGGCGCTCAAACCGCCGAGAACAGCGATGCGTCGCCGGCCAGCCGCTCGCGCAGGCGGCGACGCAGCTCGGTGTGGATCTGCGAGACGCGGCTCTCGGACACGCCGAGCCGCGCGCCGATGTCGCGCAACGTGCGCCCCTCCACATACAGCAGCACCGCCACCTGGCGCTCGCGCGCGGGCAGCTGGGCGAAAGCTGCGCGAAAGCGCTCCTTGGCTTCCACGCGCTCGGCGTTGAGCGCGGGGTCGGCGCCCTCGTCCTCGCTCTCGAGCGTGTCGATCCGCTCGATCGTGGAAGAGTCTTCGGAGCGGATCGTCTTGTTGAGCGAGCCGACCTCCGCGAGCGCCAGCTCGTCGAGGCGGCGGCCCAGCTCGGTCGGGCTCATGCCGGCCGCGGCGGCGAGCTCCTCGCGGCTGGGGTTGCGCTCGTGCTCGGAGGCGAAGCTCTCGCGGGCGCCATTGATCGCGCGCTCGGCCCGGCGCAGCGAGCGGGGCGCCCAGTCGTGGCGACGCAGCTCGTCGAGCACGGCGCCGTGGATGCGCGTCCAGGCGAACTGCTCCAGGGTGGCGCCCTTGGCGGGGTCGTAGCGCTCGATCGAGTGGATCAGCGCCTCCAGGCCGCAGGAGAGGAAGTCCTCCACGTCGCATTGAGCCGGGACCTCGCGCACCTTGCGGTAGACGATGTAGCGCACCATCGGCGTGAACGTGAAGATCAACCGATCGCGCACCCGCAGATCCCCGGTACGCTTGTAATGTTGCCACAGCGACAACACCTCAGCGGCCGAGATCCTGGCGGCGCGCTGGCTGAAACGGGGATGTTGGCCGAAACGAGGATGCTCGCCGGAGGCGAGTGTCTCCCGGTTTCGGCCAGAGACCAACGTCTCCTGGCTTAGGTCCATAGCATTCATCTGGTGCTCCGACTCTCGAGGGAAAGTGGTGCGTCTCGCAGAGTGGGCTCCCCGATCTCCATTTCAGGATTCCGAGGGAGTCCAATTCCGCAAAGACCCCGCACTGATCGGCACGTCGGTGGGCGAGCTTGAGCGATCATCAGATCTCGCAAGCAATCGGCCGCTCGCAAGTATTCAAATCCCGCTACCGACTCACGGATGAAGTGGAGCGGTCGATGACCGTGATTGCGTAGAACGCCGCAGTCTTAGAACGTCTTTCAAAAAGACCGGCACGCCCGGATACGTTTCTGGACGCTGCGCTGGATCGCCACATGACGGCTCGCACGTACCACCAGCACGCGCTTCACCGCCCTGTGTCGCCCAGCTTGGTCCAGGAACGTCCCGGACGCACCGTCTATTTTGAAAGACGTTCTCGGACGACGAATCAGCCGACCACCCAAAGGGCTCGCCCTAAAGTTTTTCGATCATCAGCCGATCAGGATGCAGATAGACAAGAGCAAAGCGGCCCAGGGACGGGTCCGTGACCAATGCTTTCAGGAGGAAAACAGCATGAGCTCGCCGATCACGCCACCCCAGGGACCCTTTGCCGCCCAGCCGGTGCGTACCACCGATGCGGCAAGATCCTCTGTCGCTCCTCAGAGCATTGGGGCACCGTTCGCGCTCGAGCCCGCAGTCTCTCTCAACGCCTTCCCCTCGAGTCCACCCCAGGAGGTGCTCGATCAGATGGGGAGCGCCGCACAGACCTACGATGAGTTGAGCTCGCAGGGCCGCGAACTGCGTTTCGCGCGCGACGAGCAGAGCGGACGCACGCGGATCGAGGTGCGCGACCGCGCCGGCAACGTGCTGAAGACGCTATCCCCGGCGCAGGCGCTGGCGCTCGCGGCCGGAACACCGCTGGAATAGAGGAAGTGGGGCATCTGTGACCACCGTGAGCACATCCACCGCGGGCGCGCCGATCAGCTTCAGCGGCCTCGGATCGGGGCTGAACACCAGCGAAATCATCTCCGCCCTGATGGGCGTGGAACGCGAGCCGATCACCCATCTGACGGATGAGGAGAACACCCTGGAAGGGCAGCGCGCACAGTTGCAATCAATCCAGAGCAACCTCGCACAGCTGACCCTCGACGCGCAGGAACTGGGCTCGCCGCTG
Source organism: uncultured Solirubrobacteraceae bacterium (assembly GCA_964396735.1). Classification (GTDB taxonomy): domain Bacteria; phylum Actinomycetota; class Thermoleophilia; order Solirubrobacterales; family Solirubrobacteraceae; genus Palsa-744. Next base: position 3,398 of record CAYNGQ010000398.1, read on the forward strand.
CTGTTCTCGAGCTCTCAGGCCGTGAGCTCGAGCGAACCGACGCGGATCGCCGCGAGCACGACCGCCGGGGCGGCGGTGGGCGGCTACGAGGTGGAAGTCACCCAGCTCGCCAACTCGGGACAGCGCACGTTCACCTTCAAAAGCCCGGCGGCCGCCGAAAAATTGACGATCGACGGCCAGGAAATCGAAGTCGCGGCAGGCGCCACCATCGAAGACCTGGTCAAGGACATCAACTCGGACTCCACCGCAACGGTGTACGCGGCGGCGCTGGGGAGCGAAACGGTGGTGCTCTCCACACGGGAAACGGGAGCCACGGGCGCAGGCTTCATCGCGGTCACCGACGCCGGGGGCATGCTCGTCGAACAGGCGGGTTTGGCAAAAGAAGGCCGCAACGCGGAATACACGGTGGACGGGGTCGCGGGGAGCTCCACCTCGAACAAGCTCACAACCGCGATCCCGGGGGTGACGCTGGAACTCAAGGCGCTGACCACCACGACGGGCCCCGTGACGGTGGAGGTGCAGCCGCCGGCGCCCAACCCGACCAAGATCGCCGAACAGGCGAAGGCGTTCGTGACCCTCTACAACTCGACGATCGCGGGGATCCAGAAGCAGCTCACCACGAAGCCCCCCACCTCACCCCAGAGCCCGGAAGAACTGCAGACGGGGACGCTGTTCGGCGACTTCGACCTCGA
>CAYNGQ010000399.1:0-3257 GCA_964396735.1 uncultured Solirubrobacteraceae bacterium
TCGACGACATGGCGGGCGCGCTGGTGGCGCTGCTCGACAGCCCGGTGGTGGGGGATGTGAACATCGGCTCGGGCGTCGGCGTCACGGTGGGTGAGGTCGTCGACCGAATCGTGCAGCTGGTCGGGCGGCCCGAGTTGGTCCGCCGCGGATCGCTGGCGATGCGGCCCGGCGAGCCACATCGGCTGGTGGCCGACATCGCGCGGCTGCGCGAGGAGGTGGGCTATAGCCCGCGAATCGCGCTCGCCGATGGCCTCGCGGCGACTGTGAAGTGGTGGGAGGCACAGCGCGATTGACCGGCCTCGCCACGCTTCACGGGAAGACCCGGGCAAGGATCCAGTCACCCAGCCGCGAGCCCCGCTCCGTCTCCCAGCGGGCCGGGTCATCGGCGCCCTGGATGCGCTGCACCACTTCGCTGATATCGCGATAACGACCACCGTCTGGCACCGACTGCCACCAGGGCACCTCCCGCTTGATCAGGGTGAGAACCCGGGGCACCTGTGTGCGCGCGCGTGCCGGCAGCCCCCGGGCCGCGCCTGAGAGCAGCGCGAAGAGCAGACCGTAGCGCAGTCGCTCCCACCTGCTCATCGACGTTTCGAGCTCCGCCATCTGCTCAGAGTCGATGGTGCCGCGCAGGTGGTGGCCCTCATAGACGTGCAGGATCTGCAACATCCTGTAGCGCCGGTAGTTGGGCGCGAGCTCCGCCGGGGAGCCGAGCTGCCGATGGAGCTCTTCAAATGTTCGCAGCGATCCGCTGTTCATGTTCGTGCCCGGCAGGAGCTGCGACTGGCCCGGTTTCTCGATCCACTTTCCGGTGCCTTCAAGGAATGCCTTGCCCTCCATTTCGCGATTGTTTGCGCAGTAGAACCCGTGGGATCGAGTGGATATCCCCATGACCACCAGCGGATGCGGTTCCGCCACGATCGAATCGGCGCGTGCGAACAGGTGGTTCATCGCGTAGTAGTCCGGGAATGGCGGGTGAAAGAAATCCCCATCGCCGGCCAGCTCCTCGACGATGCCGCGACTGACGGTGACAAACTGTATGTTCAGGCCGTAGCTGAAACGGAAGTTGACGGCTTGGCGGACGAGCCGGCGAGCCTCCTTGGTGGGCACGCGAAGCGGCCGGTCGGCGCTGCGCAGGAAGGGGGCATACCCGTATGGTCGCAGCTGCCCCTCCGGCATGCCCGGTGTAACACCCGGATAGGAGTAGAGCAGGGCGCTGTGATAGATCACCTGAGGGTGGTCGAACTCGGCGAGCAACCGCCGCGTCCGTGTGAAGTAGCCGTCCAGCAGCGCATCGTCGTCACCGAGCATGAGCACGTACTCGCCGGTGCTGTGAGCGAGCGCATTGTTCCAGTTCTCGGTGACCGACAGCACTTCCGGAGTGCGCACATAGCGCACGCGCACGTCGCCCAGCGAGGCCACGTAGCCCTCGACGTCCCCGCTGGAGCAGTTGTCGGAGATCACGATCTCATAGTCGGGGTCCTCCAAGCGCACGATGCTGGCGACCGCATGCCGCAGCAGATCCAGACGATCGCGGGTGGGGAGCAGCACGGAGATCTTCATCGAAATCCTCTCATCCCCCACGCCGTGCTGAGGGATCGTGTAATGACCTGCTTTGTGAACGGCATTCCCGAGCGGACACCGACACACCGTAGTCACTGAGCGATGCCGGCGTACGCTTGGATCGGCGGCGTCGCTCGAGTAAGGGAAAAACGGCCGCTCAGATGCGCGCAGATGTTTCCAGCGATGTGCCCACCCGTATATGCGTACGATCGAGCCGCATGTCACCCCAAGCAGACCCTGGTACACACAGCGCCGCCTACCTGAGCGCCGCGGCCGGTCTCACGCGCACGATCGATCCGTCCCAGCTGGACGCCTTGGCTGCCGGGCTGGCGGCGGTGCGTGAGCGCGGTGGGCGGCTGTTCATCCTCGGCGTGGGAGGCGGCGCGGGCCACGCGTCGCACGCCGTCAACGACTTTCGCAAGCTCTGCCTGATCGAGAGCTACGCCCCCACCGACAACGTGTCCGAGCTCACCGCGCGCACCAACGACGATGGCTGGGAGACCGCTTTCAGCGATTGGCTCGAGGTCTCCCACTTCGGCGCGCGTGACGCGCTGCTGGTCTTCTCCGTCGGCGGCGGCTCGCGTGAGCTGGGGGTGTCGGTCAACCTCGTCAGCGCGATGGAGCTCGCGCGGCGGACCGGCGCGTCGCTCTACGGAGTGACGGGCGCTCCCGGCGGGGTGCTTGCGCAACTCGCCGACGTGGCGATTCTGCTGGAGCCCCCACCCGGGTTGCGTACGCCGCTGGTCGAGTCCCTCCAGGCGCTCGTGTGGCACGCGCTGGTGTCGCACCCCGATCTGGCTCGCAAACAGGGCCATTGGGAGTCGCTTGCAGCCCGCGTCCAGCCATGAGCCACGCGATGGTCGCGAGTGCCGAGCGGCCTGAATGGAGACCTCTGCGAGCAGGTCTCGACTGGCGCGAGCGACGGCGGCTTCGGCGACGGGGCGGTCCGCGGCGTTGAGCGGCCATGGGGCTGTGCTCCTGGATCGGGACGGCACTCTCAACGCGCTCGTCCTCGACCCCGTCTCCGGCGAGCCGGAGTCGCCGCTGCGCGTAGAGGATGTGCGTCTGCTCGCTGGTGCGCCGGCCGCCGTGGGCCGGCTTGTGCGAGCGGGCTTTGTGCTGGCGTGCGTCTCCAATCAGCCCGCGGCCGCAAAGGGTCTGGTCACGGTGCAGGAGTTGCTTGCCGTGCACCAGCGGGTGCTCGACCTGCTGGCGGCGGCCGGAGTCGCGCTCCGGACTTCGCGTCTGTGTCTGCACCACCCCCTGGGTATCGTGCCCGGGCTCTCCGGGTGGTGCACCTGCCGCAAGCCGGCTCCCGGCATGCTGCTGGACGTGGCCGGCGCCCTGGGGATCGAGCTGGGCGCTTCGTGGATGGTGGGAGACACCGACGCCGATGTCGCCGCGGGCCGGGCCGCCGGTTGTCGGACCATGCTGATCGAGCACGAGGGCAGCAAACACAAGCGTTTGAACCGAATGCAGCCGGACTTCCGGGCTGCGGATCTCGAGCATGCAGTGGATCTCATTTTGGGGGAAAGGTTGGAAACGATTTGAGAAAACTGAATCACGTATGGTGATTCGTCAGGTGACATGAAAATGCTCGACAGCATCTCCACTCGCATATTCGCGGACGGCGCCGACCTCGCGGGCATCCTCGCGCTCGCCGAGGATCCGCGCATCAAGGGATTCACCACCAA
>CAYNGQ010000400.1:0-2181 GCA_964396735.1 uncultured Solirubrobacteraceae bacterium
AGCCCCAGCTCCTTCATCTGCTCCACGATCGGCTCCGGGAAGGAGTCCTCGTGGTCGTAGTGCTCGGCGTTGGGGATGATCTGCTCGTCGGCGAACTGGCGCACCATCTCGGTGATCGCCTTCTGCTCGTCGGTCTTCTCCGTATACGGCGAGGGGGCTACAGCCATGTCGGCAACACTCCGAGGTCGGGGTACGTGTCCGCGCCGAGGCTCGACGCGGGCCACCGCGCGGCGCGGGGTGGCGCTTGCGCGACGGCTACAGGGAGAATACCGGCGTGAACTTCGCTGTGGACGTGCTCGACCGCCTGCCCCCCGACCAGCTGGCGCTGGTGGAGCTGGCCCGCGACGGCGCGCGCCGGGAGTGGAGCTTCGGCGAGGTCTCCGATCGCAGTGCCCGCCTCGCCGGCGCGCTCGCCCGCCGTGGGGTGGGGCGCGGGGACGTCGTGATGACGTTGATCGGCAATCGCCCCGAGTGGGTGTTCACGATGCTCGCCTGCTTTCGCCTCGGCGCCGTGGTGCTGCCCTGCACCGAGCAGCTGCGCGCCAAGGACCTCCGCCTGCGCCTCGCCGTCGCCCGGCCACGGCTGGTTGTTGCCGACGAGCGCAACCGGGTCGAGCTGGAGGCTGCGCTGGAAGGGGAGCCGCCCGAGCCGAGCGCGCCAACCACTACGCAAAGCACCGCAGAGAGCCGCGGTTGGAGCGCCGCAGACGTCGAGGTGGTGCTGGTGCCGAACAATTCTCTTTTCGACGACCAACCAGCGCCGGCCGCCGAGTTGGCGCCCGAGGACCCCTGCCTGATCACCTTCACCAGCGGCACCGCCGGCGAGGCCAAGGCGGTGCTGCATGGCCAGCGCTACCTGCTCGGCCAGCGCCTGCAGGCCGCCCACTGGCTGGGGGCGCGCGCCGGTGAGCTGGTGTGGTGCACCGCGGCCTCGGGGTGGTCGAAGTCGGCGCGCAACGTCTTCATCGCCCCCTGGCTGTCGGGCGCCGCCGCGCTGCTGCACGACGCACGCTTCGACCCCGCCGAGCGCCTGGAGCTGCTGGCAAGGGAGCGCGTCAACGTGCTGTGCATGGCGCCGACCGAGTACCGCGTGATCGCCAAGCGCGCCACGCTCGCGCCGCTGCCCGACATGCGCGCGATGGTCGCCGCCGGGGAGGCGTTGAACCCAGAGGTGCTGCGTGTCTGGCGCGAAGCCACCGGCCTCGGCATCCGCGACGGCTATGGGCAGACCGAGACGGGACAGCTCACCGGGATGCCGCTGGAGCGTGAGCCCCGCCCCGGGTCGATGGGACTCGCGCTGCCGGGGGTGCGGCTGGACGTGGTGGACGGCGAGCTGGTGGCCGATCCCGCGAGCGTGCCGACGTTCTTCCTCGGCTACCTCGGCGAGCACCTCCGGCGCGACGCCGATGGCGCGTGGCAGGTCGAGGACCGTGGCACCGGCGAACCGTGGCACACCGGAGACCGGGTGCGCAGAGACGAGGAGGGCTACCTCTACTTCGAGGGGCGCACCGACGACGTGATCGTCTCCGCCGGCTATCGCATCGGGCCCTTCGAGGTGGAGTCGGCGCTCGTCGCCCACCCCGCGGTCGCGGAGGCCGCGGCGGTGTCGGCCGCTGACGCGGAGCGCGGCGCCGTGGTGCGCGCGGTGGTGGTGCTGCGCGACGGCCACACTCCATCACCGGAGCTTGTCAGTGAGCTGCAGGAGCACGTCAAGCGCCTCACCGCCCCCTACAAGTACCCCCGCATCGTCGACTTCGCCGCGGAGCTGCCGAAGACCGCCAGCGGCAAGGTCAAGCGGGCGCAGCTGCGGGGCTGACGTCCACGGTCTCAAGCTGGAGCGCACGGTCGATGAACGGCCCAAGCAGCTCGCCGATCGAGGAGGCGGTCATCCCCGCGGTGGCAACGGGCAGCGTGGCGTAGCTGATCGCCAGACGCACCACGCACTCCGCCAGCAGCGCCACGTCGTGCTCGGCCGCCTGCGGCCAGCGTGTGGCGATCGCCCAGCGCAATCGCTCCGCGGCGCCCTCGACCAGGGTCTGGCCCTGGGTGGTGACGAACGGCAGCATCTCCCCCGAGCCGCGGATCGCGGCGCGGATCAAGGGATCCTCGGCGGCGGCCGCGAGGAACAGCCCGAACGCCGCCGTGAGCGCCGCCCGCGGGTCCTCCAGATGCGCGTCCAGC
>CAYNGQ010000401.1:0-3083 GCA_964396735.1 uncultured Solirubrobacteraceae bacterium
GGCCACGGGCAGGCTGGGGGATGAGCCAATGAGTCGCGCGCTGGCGACGCTGGATGTGTTCGCTCACTTCTGCGAGGCGGCTGGCTTGACGGGTGGCGACGCGGTAGATGCCGTCGCCACCAGCGCGATCCGCGACGCCGAGAACGCGCCGGCGTTCCTCGCAGAGGCGCGCAAGCGCACGCAGCTGCCGATCCGCGTCCTCAGCCGCGAGCAGGAGGCCCGTTATGGATACCTGGCGGCGGTCAACTCGACCACGCTGAGCGACGGCTGCATGCTGGACCTCGGCGGCGGCTCGATGCAGCTGGTGGGGGTGCGAGACCGCGAGGCGCACGAGTCGGGCTCGTGGCGAGTGGGGGCGGTGAGGATGACCGAGCGCTTCCTGCCCAACGGCGGCCCGGCGAAGCCGCGCCAGATCGAGGCGCTGCGCGAGCACGTGGCAACGGAGCTACAAAGCGCGACGTGGCTGGCGAAGACGGGCAGGCGCCTGGTGGGGATCGGTGGCACGGTGCGCGGCCTCGCCGCTGTGGCGCAGCGCGCGGAAGGGCTCCCGAGCAACGGCGTGCAGGGCATGACCGTGACGCGCGAGGCGCTGCGGGAGATCGTCGAGCGGCTGGCGGCGCTGCCACCATCCGAGCGCGCGAGCGTGCCCGGGGTGAAGCCGGCCAGAGCAGACCTGATCCTGGCGGGAGCGGTGGTGGTCGAGGGCGCGTTGCGAGCGGGCCGCTTCGACGCTCTGGAGGCGACCGAGGCGGGGCTGCGCGAGGGGGTGTTCTTCGAGCGTCACCTCTCTGATCCTGCCCACCCAAAGTCGCCACCGCTGTTCGCGGACGTGCGCCGGGCGTCGGTGGAGAACCTCGCGGCGCGCTACGGCGTGGACCAAGCCCACACGCAGCACGTGGCGGCGCTGGCGCTCGGCATGTTCGACCAGCTGGCGCGCATGGGCCTGCACGAGGGCGAGCGCTCGGAGAGCGGCCGACGCGAGCGGGAGCTGTTGTGGGCGGCGTGCATGCTGCACGACATCGGGATGTCGGTGGACTACGACGACCACCACAAGCACTCCCGCTACCTGATCCTCAGCGCGGGCCTGCCGGGGTTTTCGCCGAAGGAGGTGGCGATCGTGGCGCAGGCGGCGCGCTACCACCGCAAGGGCATGCCCGACCCGGGGCCGCTGGCGGCGCTGTTCGGCGAGGGCGACGCGGCGAGGCTGGACCGCTGCGCGGTGCTGCTGCGCCTCGCGGAGGACCTCGAGCGCTCGCGCGACCAGCTCGTCAAAGACACGGTGCTGAGCGCAGAGAACGGCTCGGTGCAGCTGCGGCTTCTGGCGGAAGGCGGCTCGGCGGTGCCCCGCTGGGCGGCGGGCCGGGAGAGCGAGCTGTTCGCGCGCGCGTTCAACCGGAAGCTGTCAGTGGTGGCGTAGCTCAAGCCGAGGCGAGCGCGCGCACGTCCCCGGCGCAGTCGTACAGCGCGAGGCTGTAGATCGACCAGCGCGGGAAGTGCAGCCACACTTCGGAGGGGATGTAGTGGCAGGCGTGGATTACGGCATGCGTGGCGAGGTTGCCTCCGCGCGAGGAGTAGGCGCCGCCGAGCACCACGTAGCGCGCTTCGTGGCGCGCCACCATCCGCGCGAGGCCGGGGCCGTCGAGCGCGGGGTCGGTGCCGCTGTAGCCGCCGACCGCCCCCGCCCGCCAGCCGAGCAGGATCAGCGTGGAGGACGTGTTGGAGGAGACCGTCAGCACTTCCCACTTGCGGGTGGGGTGGTGGCGGTCGATGTAGCGCATCAGGTCGCGGTCGACTTTCACGTCGTGGGCGGTCACGCCGTAGGGGCCGAGGGCGCCGGCGACCTTCGGCCCGGCCGCAGGGAAGGTGCCCTCCACTGGCACCGACCAGGTGGTGGTGGAGAACGCGGTGGGCGCGATCAGCAGCGCGGCGAGGATCAGCGCCATCGCGGGCGCCGCCAGGCGGCGGACCGCCACCATCGCGAGCAGGCCGGCGACGGTGAGGGCGATCAGTAGATGCGGCAGCCAGTGCAGGTAGTGTTCGCGGCGCAGCAGCACCAGCTGTGCGGCCACCGTGCCGGCGACCGCGAGCACCAGCAGCAACATGCGCCAGTCGCGCGCGCGGCCGAAGCGGGCGAACGCGACTGCGCCCGCGCCGATCATCGCGGCGGCGCCGGGGCCGAGCGCGGAGACGTAGTAGGGGTGCACGATGCCCTTCGCGAAGCTGAGGAACACCGACTCGGCGAGAAACCAGCCGCCGAGCACGAACAGCCCGGCGGTGCGCTCGTCGCGGCGGACGGTCTCCCACCAGCCGCGGGCGCCGGTCGGCCTGGCCCCGCTTGTGTCCGCGGCGAGCGCCCTGCCTGTGTCCGCGCCGGCGCCGGCGTTGAGCGCACCGCCCGTGTCTGCGCCCACGGCCGGCCTCGCGCCGCCGGAGGCGTCGGACGGGCCGTCCTGCGTCTGCGCGTCTCCACGCGGCGGCCACAGGACCGACAGCGCGAGCGCCACCAGCCCGAGCAGCGCGAATGGGAACATCCAGCCCCCCTGGCCGCCGAAGCCGTAGTGGAGGAGGCGCAGCGGCCCGGTGGGGCCGCCGAACGGGGTGGGGTCGGAGTAGTGGCCGTCGGGCAGCAGCGGGTTGGGCACGTGCGTGGGGGCGTGCGTCTTGTTGGTGCGCAAGGCGGTGTGAGTGCGCGCCGGGAACGGCGCCACGGCGCCGAGCTTGATGAAGATCTGCCCGGGTCCGCCCACCTGGCCTTTGACGCGGCCGAAGCCGTTGTAGCCGAAGGTGAGGTTGAGCTCGGTGTTGTCGGTGGAGCCGCCCACGTACGGGCGCTGAGAGGCGGGGGTGGCTTCCACGAACGCGATCCACGAGAAGGCCACGGCGCCGAGCACCACGCCGGCGGCGAGCAGCTGCAGCAGACGCCGCCAGAGCGATCCGCGCGCGCACAGCAGGTAGCCGAGCGCGATCCCCGGGATCACCAGGCAGGCGGCAAGCGTCTTGGCGTTGAACGCCAGTCCCACCAGCGCCGCGCTCGCCAGCAGCGACGGCCAGCCGCCGGTGCGGATCGCGCGCAGCGCGGCGCC
>CAYNGQ010000402.1:0-5125 GCA_964396735.1 uncultured Solirubrobacteraceae bacterium
AGGCGTTCATCGCCGGTCAGCTACACCACGCGCGCGAGATCTGCTCGGTGTTCGCGCAGTGGGTCAACTCCTACAAGCGCCTCGTGCCAGGCTTCGAGGCGCCCACCTACGTCGCCTGGTCGAGGCGCAACCGCTCGGCGCTGGTGCGCGTGCCGCTCTACCACCCCGGCAGCGAGCGCGCGACGCGGATGGAGCTGCGCTGCCCCGACCCGGCGTGCAACCCCTACCTCACGTTCGCGGTGCTGCTGCAGGCGGGTCTGGAGGGGATCGAGAAGGGGTACGAGCTGCCCGAGCCGATGGAGCAGAACCTCTACCACCTCTCGGGCAAGGAGCGCGGGCGCCTCGGCGTGGAGCAGCTGCCGGAGACGCTCGGCGACGCGATCGAGCTGACCGCGCAATCGGAGCTGGTGCTGCGCACGCTGGGCGAGCACATGTTCAACCGCTACGTGGAGATCAAGCGCCAGGAGTGGGAGGACTACCGGGTGCAGGTCTCGCAGTGGGAGCTCGACCGCTACCTGTCGATCTTGTAAAGGGAGGGGGGAGGGGCTTCCGCCGCTGAAGCGGCTCCAGCGGGCGGGTCGGTGGGCGCGCTCCCGCGGCCGCCGACTGGCGACTGGGTCAAGCCGGCGGTGTCTGCGGGCGGCCGGCGGCCGCGGAGCGGGCGGGCGGCACCGCGCACGCGAGCGCCGCCGCCGGCGAGAGGTGCAGCTCCAGCGCCTGCAACAGGTGCCCGAACGAGGAGGGGTGCTGGGGGGCGATCTCGTGCAGCAGCTTCAGCACCCCCAGCGCGTGGTGTTCGTATGACTCCTCGCCGGTGATCTGAGCCAACCGCAGCAGCCCGAGCGCGGCGGAGGAGGCGCCGGAGGGGATCGGACTGTCGTCGAGGTCCTTGCGCCGCGCGATCAGCTCCTCGCCGTCGGTGGGGGTCGAGAAGAAGCCGCCGCGCTCCGGGTCGGCGAAGCGCTCGATCGTCTGCGCGGCGATGGCGCGCGCCTCGGTCAGCCAGTGCTCCTCGCAGGTCGCTTCGAAGAGCACGATCAGCGCCTCCAGCAGGAAGGCGTGGTCCTCCAGGTAGCCGCCGATGTGCGCGCGGCCCTCGGAGTAGGTGCGCAGCAGCCGTCCATCGGCGTCGCGCAGCTCGCGCAGGATGAACTCGGCGCACTGCTCCGCGGCGTCGAGGTAGCGCGGCTCGTCGAGCACCGCTCCCGCGTCGGCGAGCGCGGCGATCATCAGCGCGTTCCAGCCGGTCAGGCGCTTGTCGTCGAGGCCCGGCCGCGTGCGACCCGCGCGGGCCTGGAGCAGTCGCGTGCGGATGCGCTCACGGGTGTCGGGGTCGGGCCGGCCGATCCTGTCGGGCTGACCCATCCCGCCCGGCCGGCCAGCGGTCTCGGGCTGGCCCGTCCCGTCGCGCTGTATGCCCCCTCGATCTGTGAGTACGTTCAGCCCCGGCTCGGGCTGGTGTGGATCGACGAAATTGCCCCCCTCGGTAACGCCCAACCAGGCGATCGCGGCGTCGGCGTCTTCGCCGAGAACGTCCCTCAGCTCCTCCGCCCGCCACACGTAGTAACGGCCCTCCACGCCCTCGGAGTCGGCGTCCAGCGCGGAGTAGAAGCCGCCCTCGGGGCCGCGCATCTCGCGCAGCGCCCAGTCGAGCGTGGCGCGGCACACGCGGCCCAACTCCGCCTCGCTGGCGCGGCGCACGCCGCCGGACTCCGCGTCGCGCCCGGTGGCGTGACCGGCGCGGTCCTCGCCACCGCCACTCTCGCCCCCCTCCCCATTCCCATCCCCATCCACGAGTCGGTGCGCATGCAGATAGGCACGCGCCAGCAGCGCGTTGTCGTAGAGCATCTTCTCGAAGTGCGGCACCGTCCACGAGGCGTCGACGGAGTAGCGGTGAAAGCCCCCGCCGAGCTGGTCGTGGATGCCCCCGCGCGCCATCGCGCGCAGCGTCGCGAGCGACATCTCCTGCTCACCGTGGCGCAGCAGGAACTCCACGACGGGGGTCTGTGGGAACTTTGGCGCACCGCCAAACCCGCCATGCGCTGCGTCGAAGGATCGCCGCAGCGTCGCCACCGCCGTGTCGAGCGCCCCCGCGTCGAAGGGCTCGCTCGAGGGCTCCATCCGCGCCGCGCGGGAGAGCTGCTCGCGGATCCGCTCGCCGCCGGCGCGGATCTCCGCCGCATTCTCGCGCCACGTCTCGGCGATCGCCTGCAGCACCTGTGTCCACGACGGCATCCCGTGCCGGGGCTCGGGCGGAAAATAGGTGCCGCCGTAGAAGGGCGTCTGCTCGGGCGTGAGGAAGACGTTCAGCGGCCACCCCCCGTGGCCGGTCATCCCCTGGACGGCCTCCATGTAAAGGGCGTCGACGTCGGGGCGCTCCTCGCGATCGACCTTCACGCACACGAACTCCTCGTTCATCAGCGCCGCCACGGTGGGGTCTTCGAAGGACTCGTGCTCCATCACGTGGCACCAGTGGCAGGAGGAGTAGCCGATCGACACCACCAGCGGCACGTCGCGCTCGCGCGCCGCCGCCAGCGCCTCGGGGCCCCACGGCAGCCAATCCACGGGGTTCTCCGCGTGCTGGCGCAGGTAGGGTGAGGTCTGGCTCGCGAGTGCGTTGGGCATCGGCGTCAGGGTAGTCGCCTTGAGCGGGCCGTCGGGCGAGTGAGGCGATGGGGTGGGGTGTTGTATTAACTTTTCGGGTCCCAACCCTTCATTTTGTGAAGTAGAGGGGCAGTTGAATCATCGTTTTTCGAGCCCTAACCCTTCATTTTGTAAAGTGGTGGGGTCGGTTGGATACTTTGTTTTGGGACCCCAACCCTTCATTTTGCGAAGTGGTTATGGGTGTGTTTTGGATGATGTATGCACCAGCGCCGGCAGCGGGAAGTGCAGCGTCGGCGCCGAGCCGAGTGCCCCCCATTCGCGCGGGACCGCCCCCGCCCGTGAGAGCTGCGCCTTGGCGGTGCTCACGTTGAAGCGCTCCCCGGCGAGTGTGCCAGTCGCGCGCCCGCCGCCGGTGAGCGTGATCGTGCCATGCGTGGCGGCCGCGCCGCCGACGTGGATCGTGATGCTCTGCAGCTTGCCTTCCTTGGCGGGCAGCGTGCCGCTCAGCGCCACCCCGGGCACGAACGTGAGGTCGTGCAGGCTCACCGCGGAGGCGCTCAGCTTGGCGTAGCCGCCGTGCAGCCCCCCGAAGCTCGACCCGTTCGGCAAGTTCTGCTGAACCTGCAGGGTGGCGCCGATCACCTGGCGATCGAGGTCCACGATCGTGTCCAGCACCGCGGTGAGGGTGCGCCCGCGGTTGCCGTGCAACCCCGGGGTCGGTTGCACGTAGGCGAGCTTGGTGGGCGTGATCGGCGTGGGGCTGAAGGAGTTGGGTTCGGGCTTGCACGGCTGAATGGGTTGCCCGCCCACCGCGCCCCCGAAGAAGGCTTCGACGGCTAGCACGGCGCAGTTGCCGAAGTCGCTGCCGATCACCGAGTGGCCGGTGTAGGGCACCACGAGCAGCTGTGCATCGGGGATCTCCGCGGCGATCCGCCGGGCGGCCGAGGTCGGGGTGCGCAGGTCCTGCTCGCCCGAGAGGATCAGCGTCGGCACGTTCGGCAGCGGGCCGGCGGCGGGCGGGGCGGGGGAGGCGTTGGGCCAGTCAAGGCACACGGGGACCAGGCTGTCCGACCATACGGTGGCGGCGTCGAACGGGTAGAGGTCGCCGCTCGGCAGCCCGCGCAGCGCGGCGCGCGCTTCGGCTTCGCGGGTGGCGGGCGTGGCCGAGCGCTGCCAGGGGAAGGGCTTCTCTTCGCAGGAGGTGTCGAGGAACAGCGCGTTGTCTTCTTCTTCGTTGGCTTCCCGTTCGGCCTGCGAGCCCTTCGGCTGCAGCGGCACGTTGGGGATCAGCCCTTCCGCGAGCGCCTTCATGCGCAGCAGCGGGTCGGGGTTGCCGCGCAGCGCCGACTGCACCGCGGCGGGCAGCAGCGCGCGCAGCGCGGGGTTAAGGTCGCCGGCCAGCAGGATGTTGAAGAGGTCGGCCTCCCCCATCGTGGCGGCGTGGCGGTGCCCCTCCCCGTCGTACACCGAGCCGCTGAGCGGGTGCTTGCGCAGCCGCACCGCCAGCGTGGCGATGTCGCCGAGCGGGTTGGACGTTATGTGCGCGCACGCCCCTTCCGAGCAGAGCTCTTCGAGCATCGGCTTCAGCGCCTGGATCGAGGAGAGCGAGAAGGGTTCGGGGCCTTCGGGGAGCACCACCGAGTCGAGCACCAGCGCTTCGACGTGTTCGGGGTAGCGTTCGGCATACTCGAGCGCCACCTTGGTGCCGTAGGAGGTGCCGTACAGCACGAGCTTTTCGTAGCCCATCGCTTCGCGGATCGCCTCGATGTCCTGCACCGATTCCTCGCTCGTGAACGCCCCTCTGGCCGGCCCGAGCTGCAAAGCGCACTGTTCGGCCAACTGCGCTTCGCTGTGGGCCTTTTCGAGCGCCGGCGAGTTGTGGCAGTTGAGCGGATCCGAGTGTCCCGTGCCGCGCTGGTCGTAGACGATCAGGTCGCGGCCGCGCAGCGCGGGCGCGATCGCTTTGGCGATGAAGCCGGCGAGTGGGTCGGCCGCCTGTCCGGGCCCGCCGGCGAGCGCCAGCACGGCGCTGGAGCTGGGCGTGAAGCCGACCGATTGGGAATCGGCTGGCAAACGCTCCACGCTGAGGCCGATCGTGCCCGGCACGGTGCCCGCGCGGTCGAGCGGCACGGTGACGGTCGTGCAGGCGAAGCTTGCTTCGTGGGCGCAGGGGGTGAAGCTGAGACTAGTGCCAGTCGAGCCAGCCGAGGAGGCCGGCAAGCCTATGAGCAGCAGCGCGGATAGCAACGTCACGAAGAGCGAAGAGGTTGCTCGTCTGCGCATCGGAACCGACAATAGCGGCAGTGGCGGTGGGGCTTGCGCCGGTACTGACCCGCTTTCCCCCGAGCTCTCCCACCAGCGCGTTGTGACGACCAAGGCGCAGCGTGCCGCGGGCGGCGGCCCTGCCGCTGATGTGCAGCGTGACCTTTTCGGCCTTCACCGTGCCCGATACGGTCACGCCCGGCACGTATGAGTAGCCGTGGAAGCTCAACCCGCCCTTCGAGAGCTTGGCCCAGCCGGC
>CAYNGQ010000403.1:0-5118 GCA_964396735.1 uncultured Solirubrobacteraceae bacterium
TCAGCAGCAGCGTCGCGATCTCCCCGAGCGTTCGCAGCCCCTGGCGCGCGCTGGCCTCGCTTTCGGCGGTACGCTCGCTGCTCGTGCGCACCAGCAACCCCGGGCGATCGCCGAGCGCGCGTTCGATCGCATGTTTGACCGTCCCCACAGCCACACCGTGCTTGATGTCAACCTCGAGCGCCGACGGATCGGTTGTGTGCCAGTAGCGACGGTAATCGTCGCTGTTGATGGTGACCGCGCCCGGAGGCCAGCCCGAGTTGGTCATGATCGCCGCGACGCCGAAGCCCACCGCGCCCGACGGTGTGGGCAACGATATGGAGCTGCCCACCCGCAGGTGGCGTTCGTCGGCAAGTACGCTCGAGATCGCCGCCCAGCCCCCTCGCCGAAGCAGTGCGGTGGCCCGTGCGAGGTTGCCGCTCACGAGCTGGCCGGCTTCGAGCATCGCCGGATCGTTGGGGGCTCTTGCGCGCACCCACAGCCTGCGCACGCCGACGTCGAGCAGCCCCCCCTGGTAGGTGCGCACCGCCCTGACACCGGGTAGGCGCGCGATCTTCGCCGCGCTGGCGCCGGCGGTGAAGCTGTTGGTGTTGAAGATGTCGTCGCCGTTGACCACCCACACGTCGGCGGTGCTGAAGTAGTGAGAGATCGCGCCGTCGATGCCATTCAGGAGGTCCGCGCGAGCTCCTCCGATCGCCACGCTGCCGTAGACCGCCAGCGCCGCCACGCCGGCCAAGGCGATCGAGCGCGTGGCGGTCGATCGCAACTCGGTGACGGCAATCACCAGCATGCTGCCGGGGATGCGCTCGCCGATGCGCGCGAGCGCCCCGACCACCGTCACGAACACCGCCGGGATCAGGCAGATGGCCACCAGCGCCAGCGCCACGCCGCCGAGCACCGTCAGCCGGGGAACGCTCAGCACGAGCACGGTAAGAGCCAGCAGGACAACCAGACCGACGGCCGCCAGCCCCAGCACGGCGGCTCTGGAGATGCCGGCCTCGTCGCGGATTTCGCGAAATACCGCATCGGCCGGCCGGCCCGGACGGAGATCGATCAGCGGCGGCAGCGAGGCGATCAGCGTGGCGAGCACCCCGGCGCCGATCGCCAGCAGCACCGTGCTCAGGTGGATCAGCTGCGCGGAGCTGAGCGGGAAGGCGACCGCCAGGTAGAGGGGCACGCGGTGGAACAGCGTGTGCGAGAGCACGTCGCCGAGCGCGACCCCCACGATCGAGGCGCCGATCCCCAGCAGCAGCGCCTGAAAGCCAAGAATCAACAGCACCTGATGAGAGTCGAAGCCCTGCATCCGCAGATCGGCGATGAAGCGCCGGCGCTCGGGCACCGTGAGCAGCATCGCGTTGAGCGCCAGCAGGAAGCCCACCATTCCGCCAATCGCGGCAAACAGCGAGGTCGACTGGTTGGTGGGCTTCTCCGCGCTGCCCAGCTGGCGCAATTCCTCCGTGACCGGCTCCACGTCGAGGCGCCCCGCGGCCAGCCGCCGAAGCTCGCCGGCGACGAGCGCTTCCGCACCGGGCGCCGGCTTGACGAGCACCTGCGTGACGCGTTCGAGCTTGCCCGTGAGCGTCTGCGCGAGCGGCAGCAGCGCGATCGCCACCGTTCCGTCCTTGGTCGCGTTGGCGAGCGCGCCGCTGAGCACGAGCCGGACGGAGACCGGGTGCGCTTCGCCGTTGGCATCGAGCGTCACCTGATGCCCCTGGCCGGCGTCGATCGTGCTCGCCACTTCAGCCGGCAGGCCCAGTCCTCCGGCGAGCAGCAGCTCGGAGGAGACCGGTTCGCGCTGGGTTAGAACCCCAAGCTGGACGATGTGGGGGTCGATGCCGATCAGCTGCAGCGACTCCCGACCGCTGGGGCCGATCACCGTCACCTCCTCGCGCAGCAGCCCGGCCGCCGCCTGCACTCCCGGCAGCCCACGGATCCTGGTCGCCAACCCCTCGTCGAAGCCGTCGCTGGAGCGCGCCACCACCTGCAGGCGCGCCGAGCCGACCAGCCCGTGCAGCAGATTGCCCGCGGAGCTCATCAGGCTGCTGTTGGCCACCAGCACCCCGAACACCAGCGCCACCCCCACGGCGATCCCGCCTCCCGCCAGCAGCTCCTGCACGGTGTGGCGGCGCAGGCGCCAGCCGTAGAAGCGAAACAGCATGCTGGAGCGCACGCCGAGGATCGTCGGATTCAGCGAGGGCCGCCGGCTCATCGCGAGGAGCGCGCGTCGGCCGATCGCGAGGGGCGCGCGTCGGCCGATCTGCGATCGGTTGGGTGCCTCATCGCCGCGGTGGCGCGCCGGGCGAGCTCGAGTCGGGCGCGCGGCGCATCACGCGAGGCTCATCGCCAGCTCCGCGTCGAGGCCCTCGTGGAGGTGTCCGTCGCGCAGTGTGTGCACCCGATCCACGAACGCCCGCGCCTGGGGGTCGTGGGTGACGAGCAGGCCGGGGATGCCCCGCTCGCGGCAGAGTTCGCGCAGCAGCGCCAGCACCTCCCGGCTGCGCTTGGAATCGAGGTTGCCGGTGGGCTCGTCGGTGAGCAGCAGGCGCGGCTCGCCGGCGAGCGCGCGCGCGATCGCCACCCGCTGGCGCTCGCCCATCGAAAGCTTGTCGGGCGTGTGCTCCACGCGCTCGCCCAACCCCACCCGTTCCAACCACGGACGCGCCACGCGGCGCGCGTCGCGCAGCGTCCACCCATCCCCGAGCAGCTTCAGCGCAGCGTTGTCAAGCGCCGTGGCGCCCGCCATCAGGTGGAAGGATTGGAACACGAAGCCCACCTCGCGGCGGCGGAAGCGGGCGCCCTCGGCGGCCGGCAGACCGCTCACCTCGCGCTGATCAAACCACACGCTGCCCCGGTCGGGCGTGAGCAGGCCGGCGGTCAGCAGCAGCAGCGTGGTCTTGCCCGAGCCGCTGGGCCCGTACAGCGCCACGAGCTCGCCGGGCGCGACCGTCAGCGAAACCCCATCCACCGCCCGCACAACCTCGGCGTCGCTGGTGTAGTGCTTGACGAGCTCGCGCAGCTCCAGCCCTGCGCTCTGACTCACGAGCCCGAGCGCTCCATCCCGCCGGGCTGCCGGGGCGCGTGCCGCGGCACGAGCGGCACCACCACCGCCGATTCGCCGCCGGCTTGCAGCAGCTCGCCGCCACCGATCTCCATCAGCAGATCGGTTTCGCGCGTGGCGTTGGAATCCTCGGAGGCGATCACCAGCGCGGCCTTGTGCTCGCGCGCGCCCCTGCGCAACAGCGCATACAGATCTTCGCGCTCGCTTGGGCTGGGCACGGCGGCCGGCTCGTCGACCAGCAGCAGGCGCGGTTGGCGCACCAGCGCCCGCGCAAGCATCACCCGCATGCGCTCACCCACCGCGAGCGAAACGGCCAGCTCGTCCGCAAACCTGGTCGCGCCCGCCCAGTGCAGCGTCTGCCGCGCCCGGCGCCGGGCCTCGTGCATCGTGGCCCCTTCGCTCACCAGCGGCAGTGCCACATGATCGACGACCCGCTCGCCCTTCGCGGGGCGCCAATCGTCGCTCGCCAGCAGCCCGATCCGGTCGCGCAGCAGCCGGTCGCGCTGCAGCGCCGACATCTTTGCCAGGTCGCGCCCTGCGAAGGCGATCCGACCATCGTCGGGAGCCTCGATGCCCGCCGCCAGACGCAGCAGGGTCGACTTGCCCGCCCGCCGCGAGCCGAAGATGCCGACGTGCTCGCCCTCGTGGATCTGGAAGGAAACCTTCTCGAACACTGGAATCCATTGGCGCCCGTCGAGGTAGGACTTGCTGACCTGCTCGAAGCGCAGCAGCGGCACGGCGCCGGCGCTTTTATCGATCCCGCCCGGCATGCTCCTGGATGCGCCTGCGTGTGCGTTTGGCCCACTCGATCTCGGCCCGCAACTGAGCGTCTGAGGCGTCGCGCACGATGTCCATCACCAACCCCATCCAGGAGCGTACCGACAGCGGCGGCCCCGTGCTCTGGCGCAGCAGCTCCAGGCACTCGCGCTCATACTGGAGCAGCGCCTGGCGCAGCTGCGGCACATCCTGTTCGCGCGCGGCCGCCACCTTCGCCTGGATTTCCACGCGCGTGGGCTCGCGCGGGGCCAGCGTTTCCAGCCACATCCGCAGCGCGTCGGGAGCGAGCTCGGTGGCGCTGTAGATGGTGCGCTGCAGGCGCGGGTTGTCGGGGTCGGTCTCGACCGCGCCGGAGATCAGGCCCGCCCGCTCGAGCTGGTCGAGCATCCGGTAGAGGCGCTTGGGGTCGATCGCCCACGAGGGGCCGAGGCGGGCGCGCAGACGGGCGCCGAGGTCGTAGCCGTGCCCGGGGCGCTCCAGCACGAGTCCGAGGATCGCGCCCTTCAGGGGTGAGGAGCCCCGCATCCAAGTCCGGTCGCCGGCAGCGCCCGAGCTATTGGCGAACTCGTCCTTGACGACTCTCGATCTCTCCGCAGACATTTCTCGTCTCCCCGACCGTCCCTCCGGCCACCGCTCCGCTTGCCTCCAGAACGTTACACCAAACCGCTCCCAAGTGCAGCGAACTTAAGAACCTTTCAAATAGAATGATGCCTACGTTGCCGGCGCGGGAAAGTTTTGCCAGCCCGGATTTCAGGATGTGTCCGCCGGCGTCAGTTCCTCCTCGCCCACGCCGACCCGCTCCAGCAGCGCCGCCGCCGCGCTCGCCGGGTCGAGGCGACGCTGCACCACCTCCTCCAGCAGGCGCTCGAGCTCGGCGTCCCCGTGCAGGCGGGCTTCCAGGCGACGGCGCATGCGCGCGCTCGCCAGCGCCAGCACCTCGCCGCGCAGGTTGCGCCGGCGGCGCTCGGCGAGCTGACCGGCGGCGAGGATGTGCGCGCGGTGCTCCTCCAGACGCTCGATCAGCTCCTCGATCCCGCGGCCGTGCGCGGCCTCGGTCCTGACGATCGGCACCCGCCAGCGCTTGGCAGCCTCCTCCGGTGAGCGGTCGAGGTTCGCCAGCGACAGCACGCCCCTGATCTCGCGCACCATCGTGTCCGTCAGCGGATGGTCGGCCTTGTTGATCACGATCACGTCGGGGATCTCCATCACCCCCGCCTTCAGCGCCTGGATCGAGTCGCCCGAGCCGGGCATCAGCACGAGCACGATCGTGTCGGCGTGGTCGATGA
>CAYNGQ010000404.1:0-3953 GCA_964396735.1 uncultured Solirubrobacteraceae bacterium
AGGTGCTCGACTGGATGCAGGCGATGATCGCCGGCAGCGAGCGTGGGTATGTGACCGCTGCCGCCGTCAACCTTGTGATGAGCGCGCGCGAGCAGCCCGCCACACTCGCCGCCACGCTGGATGCCACGCTCGCCGTGCCTGACGGGATGCCGCTGGTGTGGGCGCTGCGCCTGCTCGGCCACCGCGGCGCCACCCGCATCTACGGGCCCGACCTGATGGCCGCCTTCTGCGCGCGCGCGGCGGGTGACGGGACGCCGATCTACCTCTACGGAGGCCGCACCCCCGAGGCGCTCGAACTGCTCAGCGTCCGTCTGCGTGAGCGCTTCCCGGGCCTGGCGATCGCCGGTAGCTGGTCGCCCCCCTTTCGCGAGCTGACCCCCGAGGAGGAGCGACGCGTGATCGCGGAGATCGACGGCTGCGGGGCGCAGGTGGTGTGGGTCGGCATCGGCCAGCCCAAGCAGGAGCAGTGGATGCAGCGGATGCGCCCCCGCCTGCGCGCGCCGCTGTTGGTCGGCGTCGGCGCCGCCTTCGACTTCCACGCCGGCCTCGTCCCCCAGGCGCCGCCGTGGATGCAGCGGCACGGCCTGGAGTGGGTCTACCGGCTGGCGCGCGAACCGCGCCGGCTGTGGCGGCGCTACGCCCGCTACAACCCCCGCTTCGTGGTCGGCTTTACGCGTCAGTACCTGCGCGAGCGCCGCTGACGGGAAATCGAGCGAGTAAAAGGTATCTTTCAAGCGTCCAACTACTTCACAAAATGAAGGGTTTGGGTCTGAAAAGTAAATACACAACCAGCGGCGCCGACCTCGCTACCGGGCGATTTCATCTGCCCAGGTGCCCCACGAACATGAAAGCTACCCTGAGCCCGTGACCCCGAAGGAGCACACCGCCGACGTCTCCGTGATCGGCCTCGGCCGCGTCGGGCTGCCGCTCGCGCTCTCGTTCGCCGACCGCGGCCTGCGCGTGATCGGGATCGACAACGACGCCGCGCGCCTGGGCGCCTTGCGCGACGGGGTGATGCCCTTCGAGGAGGCCGGCGCGCAGGGGCTGCTGGATCGCGTGCGGGCCGATCAGGGCCCGACCGCCCGGTTGCAGCTCTCCGAGCGCGTCGCCGACGCGGCGCGGGCGCGGCACATCGTGATCACACTCGGCACCCCCTCCTTCTCGCATATCGAGATCGACATGCGCGACATCCGCTCCGCGCTCGACGACCTCCTGGGGGTGCTCGCGCCGGGGCACTCGCTGATCCTGCGCTCGACGGTCGCACCGGGGACCACCGAGTTCGTGGCTGGCTATCTGGAAAAGCACCGCGGCTTTCGGATCGGCGAGGAGGTGTTCGTCGCCCATGCCCCCGAGCGGATCGCCGCCGGACGCTTCTTGGAGGAGATCGACACGCTGCCCTGCATCGTCGGCGGCGTCGGCGCGCGCTCGGGGGAGGTCGTCGCGGAGCTGTTCGGGGTGTTCGACGCGCCGATCGTGTTCACCACCCCCGTGCAGGCCGAGCTGGCGAAGATCTGGGCCAACATCTTGCGCTACACCATGTTCGCGCTGCCCAACCTGCTGATGATGGACTGCGAGCGCCACGGCGCCAACGTGTTCGAGGTGATCGACCTCGTCAACCGCGACTACCCCCGCGGCGGCCTCGCCCAGCCGGGGCTCACCGCCGGCACCTGCCTGCGCAAGGACTTCGCCTTCTCCGAGGAGCGCTCCAACGCGCCGGGGATGCTGCTCGCGGTCTCGCGCGTCAACGAGTCGGTGCCGCTGTTCCTGGTCGAAGGGATGCGCCGGCGCCTCGGCTCGCTCGCCAACCGCAAGGTCGCCGTGCTCGGCCTCGCCTTCAAGGCCGACACCGACGACGAGCGCGACTCGCTCGCGCACAAGCTGATCCGGCTGCTCGAGCGCGAGCTCACTGACGTCGCCGTGCATGACCCCCACGTCGCCACCCCCACGGCGCCATTGGAGGAGGTGCTCGAAGGCGCCGATGCGGTGGTCGTGGCCGCCAACCACTCCGAGTTCCGCGAGCCCCGCACGCTCGCCGCGATCGCCGCGCTCGCCGCGGAGGAGTGCCTCGTGGTGGACCCGTGGAACTGCTGGGGCGCCGGGCAGGTGTTCGCCTATGCCTCCGAGCTTGCCGCGCTGGGGGCACCCAGCCAATGATCCGCAGCCATAAGACAGCGGGGGTCGAACGCGGGTTCGCGGCCCGCGGGGTGCCGACGCGCGCGGCGGCGGGACAGGATGTCCCGGCCACAGGCGCGCAGTACGCCGACCACTCGCGCGGACGATCTCCAGGCAACACCCCCCTCGACGCATGAGTCGGGTACTGGTCACAGGGGGCGCCGGCACGATCGGCTCGGCGGTGGTGCGCCGACTGCTTGCCGACCCCGCGTACGAGGTGCGGGTCTCCGACCAGCGACCCGCGCCGCAGTGGATGCGCGAGGGGTGCGAGGTGCACACCGGCGACCTGCGCTCGCTCGCGGAGGCGCGGCGGGCCACGGCGGGCTGCTCGCACGTGATCCACCTCGCCGCGATCGTCGGCGGGATCGCCAACTTCCACCGGCTCCCGCACACGCTCACGGAGGTCAACAACGCGCTCTACAACGCGATCGTGCGCGCCGCCTTGGACGTCGAGGTCGAGCGCTTCACCTATGTCTCCGCCTCGATGGTGTTCGAGCGGGCGACCGAGTACCCCACCACCGAGGCCCACCTGCCCGACTGCCCCGTGCCGCTCTCCGCCTACGGCTTCTCCAAGCTCACCGGTGAGGTGTACTGCCGCGCCGCGCACGAGGAGCATGGGCTGCCGTACACGATCTGCCGTCCTTTCAACGCCTACGGCCCCGGCGAGCTGCCCGACGCCGAGCCCGGCATCGCCCACGCCGTGCCCGACCTGATCCGCAAGGTGCTCTCCGGGCAGCGGCCGCTGCAGATCTTCGGCTCCGGCGAGCAGACGCGCACGCTCACGCACGTCGACGACATCGCCGACGGGGTCGTCGTGGCGATGGGCTCCCTCGCGGGCCTGAACGAGGACTTCAACATCTCCGCTTCGCGTGAGCTCACCGTCGCGGAGATCGCGCGGATCGTGTGGGAGGCGTGCGGCGAGGATCCCTCCGCGTTCGCGCTCGAGCACCTCCCCTCCTTCACCGTCGACGTGCAGCGGCGCTGGCCGTCGGTCGAGAAGGCGCGCACACTGCTCGGCTGGGAGGCACGGATCGGCGTCGAGGAGGGGATCGCCGCCACGGTGAGCTGGCTGCGCGAGCGCGAGGCCACCGCTAATCCCGCCGACCTCGCGCGCCGATAGGCTCCGCGCAATCGCGATGGCCGTCCCCCTGTTCGACACCTCCTCCCCGCTCGCGCCGCTGCGCGATCAGCTGCACGCGGCCGTCGCGCGCGTGCTCGACTCCGGCAACTACATCCTCGGCCCCGAGGTGTCCGCCTTCGAGCAGGAGCTCGCCGCCTACTGCGGCGCAACCCACGCCGTCGGCGTCGCCAACGGCACAGAGGCCCTCACGATCGCCCTGCGCGCGATGGGCGTCGGCCCGGGCGACGAGGTCGTGGTGCCCTCCTTCACCTTCTATGCCTCCGCCGAGGCCATCCCGCCGACGGGCGCCACCCCGGTGTTCTGCGACATCGACCCCTCCACCTACTGCGTCACCGCCGAGACGGTGCGCGCCGCGCTCACCCCGCGCACGAAGGCCGTGATCGCCGTGCACCTGTTCGGCAATCTTGCCCCCGTGGCCGAGATCGAGGCGCTGGGCGTGCCCGTGCTCGAGGACGCCGCCCAGTCCGCCGGCTCGCGCGTGCGCGTAGGCGGTACGGCGATCGCCGGCGAGCGATCCAGCATGGCCACCGCCCGCCCCGGCTCGCTCGGCACCGCCGCCACGTTCTCCTTCTTTCCCTCCAAGAACCTGGGGGGGTTCGGCGACGGCGGCGCGATCACCACGTCGGATCCCGAGATCGCC
>CAYNGQ010000405.1:0-1720 GCA_964396735.1 uncultured Solirubrobacteraceae bacterium
CATCCAGTCGAGCACCTGCTCGTAGTCGGAGACTGCCAGCGGGATGCCGAGGATCTCCGCGCGGGGCGGGGTTGCCGGGACGGTTGAGAGGGCGGGGGAGGCGATGGGGTGAAGATAGCCACCACGGTGGCGGTCGCGGGCCTGTGCTGTTTTCGCCAAGCAGCAGCTCTCGCTGCATCCCTCAAAAGGGCCGATTTGCAAGCACTTTATGCCCCACGATTCGAGTGGATCGCAGGATTCCCGCAAGTCGTAATCTCTCGAGACCGTGAGCCCCTCCACCCTGCGCCGCTACCGAGCAGAGCGCCTGCTGCGCCAGGAGTTCGGGGGGCTGCGCGAGGAGGTGCTGCGCAGCGTGCGCGGGCGCCTGCGCGCCCGCGGGGTGCACCTTGACGGCGGCGATCTCGAAGCGTGCTATGCCCAAGCGTGGCAGGGCCTCTACGCGGCGATCGCCGCGGGCGAGGAGATCGCCAACCCGGGGGGCTGGCTGGCGGTGGTGACGTTCCGGCGCGCGATCGACGAGCACCGCGGTGCCCGTGCGCGCGGGTTTGGCAGTGTCGCCCAGGTCGAGCCGACCGAGTCTGAGCGTGCGGTGGCGGGGAGCGCGGCGGGGGCGTACGTCACGCACATTGCGTCCACTGCCCGCAGCGAGCCCGACTTCGCGGCGGAGCTCGATGACCGTGCGAAGCTGCGCCAGCTGTTCGAGGCGCTGCACAGCCGGTTGAGCGCGCGCGAGTGCGAAGCGGCGGCCCTCTGCTACCTGCAAGGTCTCACGCGTGCGCAGGCGGCGCGGCGAATGGGGATCAGCGAGGCGCGCATGACCAAGCTGATGGAGGGCCGCGGACCCGGAAGCCCGGGCGTGGCGGGCAAGGTTGGTGTGCTGCTGGAGGCGATCAGCGGCGGAGAGTGGTGCGAGCAGCAGGGCTCGCTGATGCGCGGCTTCGCGTTCGGCATCCTCGACCCTCGCGGCGAGCGCTACCGCCTCGCGCGCCTGCACCAGCGCGAGTGCCCGGCCTGTCGCGCCTACGTCCTCTCCCTGCGCGGCCTCGCCGCGGTGTTGCCGCCGCTGCCGTTGCCGTGGGGGCTGGGATTCGGAGGCCCGCCCACCCCGTCCTCACCCACCCACGCGGCGGCGGGCGCGAAGGCCGGAGCAGGGACCGGTGCTGGCGGGATCGCAGCGTCAGGCGCTGCCGGCGCCGGCGGCGCCGCCGGTGGGGGCTGGCTGCTGGGCGGCTCGGTGGGCGCCAAGCTGGCGGTGGGCTGTGTGCTGGCGCTGAGCGTCGGGTGTGTTGCCCTCACAGTGGTGCCTCGCCACGCCGGAGCATCACACCGAATCCGTTCGCACCGCCCGGCGAGCGTCTCCCTGGCGGACGCCCCGAGTGCCGCGACGGAGTCCTCAGCTCTCGCCGGATCGAGCGCTCTTGGTGGGCCCATCTCAGGGCATTCCTCCGCGAACGCCGTCCCGCACGTCCCGCCGACCGCGCGGGCGGCAGCAGTGAGGCGCGCCGCGGTCAGGCATGCTCAGCAGGAGTTCGGTCTCGAACGGCCCGCCTCGGCGACGGCCACCGCGAGCTCATCGCCACAGTCCGCGCCAGCCACCGCACGCGCGGCTTCGGTGCAGGGGGCGGGCACGACGAGCGCTGCGGAATCCACCTCGGAATCGTCCGCTGCGCCGACATCTACGCCGAGTGGACCCCCCAGCCGCGCGGAAACGGAGTTCGGA
>CAYNGQ010000406.1:0-18366 GCA_964396735.1 uncultured Solirubrobacteraceae bacterium
CGCGCTGGGAGCGATCGGCACGCGGCCTGCCCGGGTGCGCATCGGTCTCGCGGCGCCAGCCCTCGTGGGTGGCGCGCGTGGTGCACAGCTCGCACACCATCCGTCGCTGCCCCCCGCCGAGAAAGACGTCGGGCTGCTCCCCCCGCAGTAGGCGTCTCCCACACACGTCGCACTCCACGTCGGGGTGGGAGGTCACGATTGTTCTGGCTGCCATCTAAGTGCTCCAGGGTAAACCACGCGGCCGGCGGGCGTGCTCTTCCACCGCCAGCGGCTCGAAAATGCTGCACGCCACATGTCGCCCGATCCTTTAGGGTGCGTCCCCGATGCGCGCGGTCACGTTCCAGGCACCCGGCAGGGTGACGGTCGAGGAGGTTCCCGAGCCCGAGCTGACGGGCCCGGAGGACGCGATCGTGCGGATCGAGGCGTCCGGGGTGTGCGGGTCGGACCTGCACATCTACCACGGGCGCGTGCAGATCGAACCGGGCTTCACGATCGGCCACGAGTACGTAGGCACGGTGCTCGCGGTGGGGGAGGCGGTGCGCGAAGTCGCCGCCGGCGACCGCGTGCTGGGCTGCTTTCAAAGCGCCTGCGGGCGCTGCTGGTTCTGCCGCGCGGGCGCCTTTCACAAGTGCGAGCACTCGCGCACCTTCGGCCACGGGGCGGCGCTGGGCTCGTTGCAGGGCACGCAGGCCGAGCGGGCGCTGGTGCCGAGCGCCGATCTCGTGCTGCGCAAGGTGCCCGACGGGATGAGCGACGACGTGGCGCTGTTCGCCGGCGATGTGATGGGCACCGGCTTTCACGCGGTGGTCGACAGTGGCATGCGCCCCGGGGACG
Organism: uncultured Solirubrobacteraceae bacterium; assembly: GCA_964396735.1. Taxonomy (GTDB): domain Bacteria; phylum Actinomycetota; class Thermoleophilia; order Solirubrobacterales; family Solirubrobacteraceae; genus Palsa-744. The sequence continues at coordinate 835 of CAYNGQ010000406.1, forward strand.
TGACGGCGGTGCTCGGTCTCGGGCCGGTGGGGTTGTGCGCGGTGCAGGCCGCCCGCGTGGCCGGCGCGGCACACGTGATCGCCGTGGACTCGGTGCCCGAGCGCCTGGCGATGGCGGAGTCCTTCGGCGCGCAGGCGGTGCATCTGCAGGAGGGCGACCCCCGCGCCGCGGCGCGCGCGGCGACCGCCGGGCGCGGGGTGGACGTGTGCATCGACGCGGTCGGACACCCCTCAGCCCTGGACCTCGCGTTGCGAATCACGCGTAAGTGCGGCACCGTGCAGGTAATCGGCGTGTACGCGGAGCGCGCCGAGCTGCACATGGGCCTGTTGTGGATCAAGTCGCTGCGCATGTGCGCCGGCCATGCCAACGTGATCGGGCACATCGACCGCGTGCTCGCGCTGATGTCCGCCGGGGTGCTCGACCCCACGCCGCTGGTCACCCACCACATGAGCCTCGACGAGGCGCCGGAGGCGTACGCTTTGTATGACCGCCGCGAGGCGCTGAAGATCGTCCTCAAACCTTAGGAGCCAAAGATGAGCACAACGACAATCGAGCTTCCCGATGCCCTCGGCTCCGACGCGCGCGCGTTCATCGGCCGTGAGCACCGACTGCTGATCGGCGAGGAGCGCCCATCCGCCGCCGACGGGGCCACCTTCGCCACGCTCGACCCCTCCACGGGACGGGAGCTGGCGCGCGTGCCGCAGGCCGGCGCCGAGGATGTGGAGCGGGCGGTGGCCGCGGCGCGCGCGGCGTTCGCCGAGGGGCCGTGGGCGAGCATGCCGGCGTCCGCTCGTGAGCGGCTGATGCTGGCGCTGGCGGGGGCGGTCGAGGAGCGCGCGCAGGAGTTCGCGCAGATCGAGTCCGCCGACAACGGCAAGCCGGTGGGGCTCGCCCAGTACGTGGACGTCGCCGGAACGGTCGCCCACCTGCGCTACTTCGCCGGCTGGCCGACGAAGATCGAGGGCGCGGTGCTGCCGGTGACGGCGCCCAACATGCTCTGCTACACCCGCCGCGAGCCGGTCGGGGTGTGCGGGCAGATCGTGCCGTGGAACTTCCCGCTTTTGATGGCCGCTTGGAAGCTCGGGCCGGCGCTCGCCGCGGGCTGCACGGTCGTGCTGAAGCCCGCCGAGCAGACGCCGTTGAGCGCGCTGCGCCTCGGCGAACTGGCGCTGGAGGTCGGCTTCCCGCCGGGCGTGCTGAACGTGCTCACCGGCGACGGCTCCACCGGCGCGGCGCTGGTCGACCATCCGGGGGTCGACAAGATCGCGTTCACCGGCTCGACCGCGGTGGGGCGCGAGATCGGCGCGAAGGCCGGCAAGGCGCTCAAGCGGGTGACATTGGAGCTGGGCGGCAAGTCGCCCAACATCATCCTCCCCGACGCCGACATCGAGGCCGCCGTGAAGGGCTCCTACCAGGCGATCTACTTCAACTCCGGCCAGGCCTGCAACGCCGGCTCGCGCCTGTTCGTGCCGAAGGAGCGCTACGAGGAGGTGATGAGCGCCCTCGCCGAGCAGGCCGCCAAGGCGCAGCTGGGGCCGGGCCTCGATCCGGGGACGCAGCTCGGTCCGCTCGTCTCCGCCGAGCAGCGCGAGCGCGTGCTCGGCTACATCGAAGCCGGCCGCGCCGAAGGGGCCGAGGTGCTGACCGGCGGCGAGGCGGCGCTCGCCGACAGCGGCGGCTACTTCGTCGCGCCCACGCTCTTCAGCGCCACCGGCTCGGGCGCCGACGAGCTGCGGATCGCGCGCGAGGAGATCTTTGGCCCGGTGCTGGTCGCCTCCCCTTACGACACGCTCGAGGAGGTCGCCGCGCGCGCCAACGCCGGCGACTACGGGCTGGCCGCGGGCGTGTGGACGCGCGATGTCTCCAGCGCCCACCGCCTGGCCGCGCTGCTGCGCGCAGGCTCGGTGTACGTCAACACCTGGGGCGCCGTGGATCCCTCGGCGCCGTTTGGCGGCTTCAAGGCGTCCGGTCTCGGCCGCGAGCACGGCCACGACGGCCTCGACGCCTACCTGGAGACCAAGAGCGTGTGGACCGCTCTATGAGCTCACCGGTCCCGGGCCCCGGCAGCCTGCAGATCTCGAGCCTGGTGGATGACGGCACCATCAGCCTCCTGCTGGAGGGGGAGCTTGACCTGGCGGGAGCGCCCGAGATGGAAGCCAGTCTGGCGGCGGCGGAGCGGGATCGTCCCACCCGCCTGGTGGTCGACCTGGGCCGACTGCGGTTCATCGACTCGACGGGGCTGCGGCTGCTGCTGCAGGCCGACGCGCGCGCCAAGGAGCAGGACTACGAGCTCGTGCTGCGCCCGGGCGCGCAGGCGGTGCAACGGGTGTTCGAGGTGACGGGGGCGCTCGCGATCCTGCGCTTCGAGGACGCCGAGGGCTAGACCCCAATACCCTCGCCCCGACCGAGATCGGCCGAGAAGCCCTTGTCCAGTTCATCCTCGGTGCTGCCACAGTCACTCGCCGGAAGGAGTGAGGCGGCCGTGACCAACCGCGCCGGCTCCGACCGCGCCGCGCCCAGCCGCGCCACGCTGGCGCTGGCGGGGCTGTGTGTGCTGGTGCTGCTGGCGGCCACGCTCGAGGTGGTGCTCGACGGGGCGGTCGGCCACTCGCCGCTGATCCCGGGCTCGCCGGGGATCACGGGGTGGCTGCAGTGGGGGATCGGCGAGCGCTTGGGCTTCCGCGTGTTCCTGATCGCGCTGCTGTGCTTCACCGGCGCCTACGCTGCCCTCCTGGCGCTGGCGCGGCGCATCTCAGCCGACCGTCGCGCCGCCCGCTGGTCGATCGCGCTGGTGGGGACGTTGTCGCTGATCGTGTGCGCTGGCCCGATCCTCTTCTCCACCGACGTGTTCAGCTACATCGCCTACGCGCGCATGGGGGTGCTGCACGGGCTCGACCCCTACCTGCACGGCCCGATCAGGATCGAAGGCGACCCGATCTTCAAGTACGTGGGCGAGGATTGGCTCAAAGTGGCGACCGCGTACGGGCCGCTCTACACATTGCTCTCCTACCCGCTCGCGGTGCTCGGCGTGAAGGGGGCGGTGTGGGGCGCGAAGGTCGAGGCGCTCGCCGCGTGCGCGGGCACGCTGGCGTTGACGTGGCGCTGCGCGCGGGCGCGGGGCTACGATCCGGCGGTCGCGCTGGTGGCTGTCGGCGCCAACCCGCTGTGGGTGTTGTACGGGCTGGGGGGCGCCCACAACGACATGATCATGACCTTTTTCATGATGGTGGCGGTGGCGTTGGTCGTCAGTGAAGCGAGTCCCACCAGCCCCACCGCCATCGGCTCCTCGCCTCGCCGCCGACTTCTGGGCAATCGGGAGGCCTGGGCGGGCGCGTCGGTGGTCGCGGCCGGCATGGTGAAGGCGACGGGCGCGGTGCTGCTGCCGTTCATGCTGCTTGCGCGGCGTGGACCGAAGCCGGGGGACACGCGCCTTCGGCGCGAATCCCAGTTTCGGCCAGCGGCACTGGCGGGCGCGATCGGGGCGCTGGTGGCGATCGCCGTGGTCTCCTACCCGGTGTTCGGCCTGCACGGCCTCGACGTGATCTCGGCGCTCAACCGCGACGCCGCGCTGGTGTCGACCGACAGCTTCCCCAACGAGATCGCGCACCTGCTGGGCAAGCCGGGGGTGTTCCCGGCCGATCACACGCTGCTGAAGGTGGCGCTGGTGCTGATCGTGCTGCACCTGCTGTGGCGCACCTGGCGGGGGTATGACTGGGTGTCGGCGTCGGGCTGGACGCTGCTGGCGATCACCGTCACCAGTACGTGGCTGCTGGCGTGGTACACGCTGTGGGCGCTGCCGTTGGCGATGGTCGCGCGCGACCGGCGGTTGCTGATCGCGATCTTCGCGGTGCAGGGCCTGTTCATCGTCCACCAAACCGCTCCGCTGTTCTCGCCGGCGTCGCTATGAGCGGGGCGAGTACACATGTCGAGCCGGGCGGACGCGGGGAGAGCGCGCGGTGAGTGGAGCGGCAACAAGCACCGCCGAGCCAGGTGGACGCTGGGAGCGCCTGCCGGAGCGCCTGCGCCCGCGCACGCACGAGCGCCGCGGCCGCGGCGACCTACGCCGCGTGGAGAGCACGCTGCTGGTGCTCGCGTTCCTGGTGCTGGCGGTGGCGGTCGTCAACGACGTTGTGCGGCAAGTGCACGTCAACGAACGCATCACCGCCGACCTGCGCACCTGGCGGACGATCACCGGCAACGACCTCATCAACATCTCCGTCGAACAAGACCTGACGCATCACACCACGCGCGACGTGCTGTGCGGCAACACCGGGTCGGGCCCGCCGGGGACGCAGCCGCAGGTGTGCCTGATCATGACCGGCCTCACCGCGCACGGGATGCGCGCGGCGCGGGGCGGCTTCTACCTGCCGCCCTACTTCCAGGACAAGCACGCCAACCGCTATGCCTGCTTCGGCACAGCCATACGGGAAGAACTGTGCGGCCTGCCAACCCCGCCGGGCGCGCCGGACGAACCGCTGACGGGGGGCTAGATGGCGGAGTCGGCGGCCGTGTCCAGTGCGCCGGGGGGGATCTTGGATGGGGACCAGGCGGGTGGGGGCCGATCCAAGGGTCAGGGGGGATGGGTCGCGCATCGCGGAGAGGGGGCGTGGGGCGAACCCCTGGCCAAGTGGTGGCCACTGGCGGCGTTGGTGGTGCTCGCGGCGCTCCTGCGCCTCTGCACCCTGGACCTGCAGAGCTTCTGGTACGACGAGGCATACGTGCCGGTGCACACGCTGCACCCGTCCCTGGTGGCGACGCTGCGCTCGGTCGAGCACCGCGAAAACACGCCGCCGCTGTGGTACGCGCTGATCTGGGCGTGGTCGCGGATCTTCGGCACGGGGATGCTCGCCCTGCGGCTGCCCTCGGCGCTGGCGGGGATCGCCACGGTGCCGGCGGCGTGGGGAATCGGGCAGCAGTTGGCCGGCCGTCGCGCGGCGCTCGCTACCGCGGTGCTCGTGGCGACCAACCCGTTGTTCGTGTGGTATTCGCAGGAGGCACGCGCGTACGGCCTGTTCGTGTTCATGGCGGCGCTCGCGATGTGGTGCTGGCTGCGCGCCGACGCCGAGCCCACGCCCGCCCGGCTGGCGGCGTTCGCGGCGAGCGGCGCGGCGGCGCTGGCGACGCACTACTTCGCGGTTTTCCTGCTGGCGCCGATGTGCCTGTGGCTGCTGCGGCGCCGCGAGCGCCGGAGGGTGGCGCTTCCGGCGATAGGGGCGATCGTGCTGGTCGGTGCGGCGCTCGTGCCGCTGGCGCTCGCGCAGGGTGGCCACGGCACCCAGTGGATCGGGGAATGGGCGCTGGCCAGCCGCCTGGAAACGATTCCCCAGTACTACCTGACGGGCTATTCGGGAGCGCCGTTGGGCCATGGCATCGAGTTGCTGGTGGCGCTGGAGATTCTCGCGGCGATCGGCTACGGCCTGTGGCGGATGCTCACCCCGCGCGAGAGCGAAGGCGCGCTGCTGGCGCTGGGGGTGGCGGCGTGCGGGGTGTTGATCCCGGTGGTGATGGCGTTCGCCGGCGCCGACTACCTGGCGCCACGCAACGTGGTAGGGGCGATGATCCCCCTTACGGCTGGGATCGCCACGATCGCGGCGGCGCGGCGCACCGGCCGCACGGGGCTCGCTCTGGTGGGCTTGATCGCCGCGACGTTCGCGGCGCTCACGATCGATGTGGACCTCAGCCCGCGCCTGCAGCGCGGCGACTGGCGCGGGCTTGCGCGGGTGATCGGGAGTGAACACCCAGCAACCGCCGCGCGCACGATCACCACGGTGGAGCTCGGTGCGGCGCCGCTCGAGTACTACCTGCCGCCGCTGCGCAACCTGCCACGGGGAGCGGCTGTGAGAGTGAGCGAAATCGACGAGACCGGTTACGCCCCACTGCGTCCTGGGGCGGGCGAACCGCCGGCCATCGGCTTCCACCTAGTGCAGTACAGGAATGTGAATGGCATGATCCTCTACAGGTTCCGCTCGGCGACTCCCCGCCTCGTCTCGGAGGCCACGCTGCGCGAACACGTAATCGCCGAAGGCCACCCGGAGGTGCTGTCGTCTGAAAATACGCCACCCGTTGTCCCGCCGCTCGGAGCCGGTTAGTGAGTCGAGCGAGTTGGACGAGCAGCGCTCCGATGACGCGCCGAGTGCGCCGGTCGAGCCCATAACGTGATATCACCGCCCGCGCAGTCGTTGGATACGAAAGGATTAGCTCGCTGGATCATGCCGACCTCGACCGCCACGACCCGCAGCGAGGCACGAATCGCGCTGGAGCGCGCCTGTGAGCACCTGCTCGCCCTCCAGGATGAGGCGGGCTGGTGGCGGGGCGAGCTGCAGACGAACGTGACGATGGATGCCGAGGACATGCTGCTGCGCGAGTTCCTCGGGATCCGCACCGCGGCCGAGACCGAGCGCTCGGCGGCGTGGATCCGCTCGCAGCAGCGCGAGGATGGGACGTGGACCAACTTCCACGGCGGGCCGGGTGATCTCTCGACGACGGTGGAGGCCTACTGGGCGCTGCGCCTGGCGGGCGACCCGGCCGAGGCGGAGCACATGCGCAAGGCGGCGGAGTGGGTGCGCGAGCAGGGCGGGGTGGAGGCAGCGCGGGTGTTCACGCACGTGTGGCTGGCGCTGTTCGGACTGTGGCCGTGGGAGCGGATCCCCGCACTGCCGCCGGAGATCGTGATGCTGCCGCGGTGGGCGCCGCTGAACATCTACGACTTTGGCTGCTGGGCGCGCCAGACGATCGTGGCGCTGTCGCTGGTGATGGCGCGGCGCCCGAAAAAGCCGCTGCCGTTCGACCTGCGTGACCTGCACGGCGGGCAGCCGTGGACCCCGAGCGGATCGGCGCCCGAGCCCCGCGCCGGCACCCGTCCTCCCCGTCCCGCTGCCTCCGCGCGCGGTCGCTTCTCCTTCCTCTCCTCCCCCTCCACCACCTCCGCCAGGGCCCGGGCTGGCGCATGGCTGGGGCGTCTGGACAGCGCGCTGCGGGTGTATGAGCGCCATCCGCTGCCCCCGTTGCGCCGCCAGGCGATCGCGCGCGCGGAGGCGTGGATCGTGCGCCGCCAGGAGGCCGACGGCTCGTGGGGTGGCATCCAGCCGCCGTGGGTGTACTCGCTGATGGCGCTCCACCTCGGTGGCTACCCGCTGGATCACCCGGTGATGCGCCGCGGGCTGGAGGGTCTGGAGCGCTTCATGATCGAGGACCGCGGCGAAGGCGTCGGCGCCGAGCTGTCCCACTCCGAGTCGTCCCATGCCGAGCTGTCCCACTCCGAGTCGTCCCACTTCGAGTCGTCTCACTCCAATCTGTTCCGCCCTCAACCGTCGCGCCCACCCAACACGCCCGCAGTCGCCAGCCGGCGTCTGGAGGCCTGTCAGTCGCCGGTGTGGGACACGGCGCTTGCGGTGGTCGCACTCAGCGACGCCGGCACCGCGCGCGAGCACCCGGCGCTCGCGCGCGCGGCGCAGTGGCTGCTGGCGGAGGAGGTACGGGTGCGCGGCGATTGGGAGGCGGCCAGACCGGAGCTGCAGCCGGGGGGGTGGGCGTTTGAGTTCGAGAACGACAACTACCCCGACGTCGACGACACCGCGGAGGTGGTGCTGGCGCTGCTGCGCACGATCGAGCTGGAGCCCGAGCAGATCCGCCGCGCCAACCGCCACCGACGCCGCAGCGGCGAAGTGCCTTTGGCCGAGGGCGCACAGGGGGTGCGCGAGCGCGCGCAGGACGCGATCGATCGCGCCGTGGAGTGGGTGGAGGGGATGCAGAGCGAGGGCGGCGGTTGGGGGGCGTTCGACGCCGATAACACGCGGACGTTGGTGAGGGCGCTCCCGTTCCTCGACTTCGGCGAGGTGATCGACGAACCGAGCGCCGACGTGACCGCGCACGCACTGGAGATGCTCGCGGCGCTCGGCCGCGCCGACAGCGAACAGGCCCGCGCCGGGCTGAGCTGGCTGCTGGGGCAGCAGGAGGACGACGGGTCGTGGTTTGGGCGCTGGGGGATCAACCACGTCTATGGCACCGGCGCGGCGCTGCCGGCGCTGGCGGTGATGGGGGTCGGGCCCGAGGAGCAGCCGATCCGCCGCGCGGTGGCGTGGCTGCACGCCCATCAGAACGGGGACGGCGGCTGGGGCGAGGACCCGCGCTCCTACGACGATCCTGCCTGGATCGGGCGCGGCGACTCGACCGCCTCGCAGACGGCGTGGGCGCTGCTGGCGCTGCACGCGGCCGGCGAGCAGCTGGAGCGCTCCGAGGCGATGGAGCGCGGGGTGGCGTGGCTGATTTCCGTGCAGCGCCCCGACGGGACGTGGAACGAGCCGCAGTACACCGGTACCGGGTTTCCGTCGGACTACTACATCAACTACCACCTCTACCGCCTCACCTTCCCGATCATGGCGCTTGGTCGCTGCGCGGGGGCTGAGGTACGGACGTGAGAGCGGCGGCTGTGGGCCGCGCCGGATGGGACCTGCTCGCGGTGTCCTCGCCCTCCTCACCCTCCCCCCAGCCGGCCGACCTGCCCACACCCGCGGCGGTGATGGCGCGCGCGGGCAGCGAGAACTTTCCCGTTGCCAGCCGCGTGCTGCCGCGTCGCCTGAGGGGGGATCTCCTGGCGCTGTACGGCTTCGCGCGGCTGGTGGACGAACTGGGAGATGCCGCGGCCGCCGGGGGGACTGGGGCGGGCGGGCCTCCAGACAAGCTGGCGGCGCTCGACTGGTTGGAGGGGGAACTGGAGCGTGTGTACGCCGGCGAGGCGCGTCACCCACTGCTGGTGCGCCTGCAGGGCACCGTGCGCGCATGCGCGCTACCACGTGAGCCCTTCGTGAGACTGATCGAGGCCAACCGGGTCGACCAGCGCGTGGCGCGCTACGACACCTGGGAGCAGCTGTTGGGCTACTGCCACCTCTCGGCCGACCCCGTCGGGGAGCTGGTGCTGGGCGTGTTCGGCAGTGCCACGCCCGAGCGGGTGGCGCTGTCGGATCGGATCTGCACGGCGCTGCAGCTGGCCGAGCACTGGCAGGACGTCGCCGAGGATCTGCGCGCGGGACGGATCTACCTGCCCGCGGAGGACCTTGCGCGCTTCGGCTGCGCCGAGCGCGACCTCGCCCAGCCTGCCGCGGAGTGGCGCGTGAAGGGGCTGATCGCCTTCGAGGTGGCGCGCACGCGCGAGCTGCTGTGGGAGGGGGCGCCGCTGATCGGCACGCTGCACGGGCGCGAGCGCCTGGCGGTGGCGGCGTTCGTCGGCGGTGCCGACGCGGCGCTGCGGGCGATCGAGCGCGCCGGCTATGACGTGCTCGGGGGCCCACCGCGGGCGGGCCGTGTGCGGCGTGCGGCGGCCCTGGCGAGGACGCTGGTGGAGCGGTGGCCGTGAGCGTGGCATCGGCTCACACCCAGGCGGCCTACCGGCAGTGCGAGTCGCTGACGCGCGCGGCGGCGGGCAACTTCTACTACGGCATCCGCCTGCTCCCCGCCCCCAAGCGCAGGGCGATGTGCGCGGTGTACGCGTTTGCGCGGCGCGTGGACGACATCGCCGACGGGATGCTGGCGCCGGAGGAGAAGCTGCGCCGGCTGGAGGCGGCCGCGCAGGCGCTGGAGCACTTGGACACCCGGGACCCCGATCCGGTGATGGCGGCGCTCGCGGACGCCAGCGCGCGCTTCGACCTGCCCGCGGACGCGCTGGACGATCTGATCGAGGGGGTGCGGATGGACGTGCGGGGCACCTCCTACGCGGACTTCAAGGAGCTGGAGCTCTACTGCCGGCGCGTGGCCGGCTCGATCGGGCGGCTGTGCCTGGCGATCTTCGGCACGCGTGCGGGTGGGTGGGCGGGTGGGTGGGCTCCTGATCGAAGCGAGCGGCCGGCGAGCGAGATGGCCGACGACCTGGGCGTGGCGCTGCAGCTCGCCAACATCGCGCGCGACCTGCGCGAGGATGCCGAACGGGGGCGCGTGTATCTGGCGGCAAGCGACATGGTGCGCTACCACCTGCACGACGACGGCCCGCTCGACGCGCCCGCGCTGCAGGCGCTCACGCGCGAGGCCAGCATGGCCGAACCGGCGACGGTGGCGGGCTTCGAGGGCGGAGACGTCGGTCAGCTGTACGCACTGATGCGCTTCTACTGCCTGCGCTCGCGCGATTGGTTCCACCGCGGAATGGAGCTGGTGGCGCTGCTCGACCGGCGCAGCGCCGCGTGCGTGCTGGCGATGGCAGGCATCTACTGGCGCCTGCTCGGCCATATCGAGGAGCGCCCCGACCGCGCGCTGGCGCGCCGCGCGCGGCTGAAGAAACGCGAGAAGGCATGGGTGGCGGCGCGCGCGCTGCTCGGCAAGGGGATACCCGAGCGCCACCCGGCCGAACGAATTCAGGAGGAAGACGCTTCTTGAACGCAGCCGACCTGTCCGGCCCTCGCGTGGCGGTGATCGGCGGCGGGCTGGCGGGGATCACCGCGGCGCTCGACTGCGCCGACGCCGGCGCGCGGGTGACGCTGTTGGAGGTGCGCCCGCGGCTGGGCGGGGCGGTGTACTCATTCGAGCGCGATGGCCTGCGGATCGACAACGGCCAGCACGTGTTCCTGCGCTGCTTTCAGGCCTACCGCGCGCTGCTTGCGCGGCTGGGCAGCGAGCGCGGGGTGGAGTTGCAGCCGCGCCTGGAGATCCCGCTGGCGCGGCCTGGCGGGGAGGTGAGCGTGCTGCGCCGCTCCGGGCTGCCGGCGCCGCTGCACCTGGCGGGCACGCTGCTGCGCTACCGCAACCTTTCCCTGCGTGAGCGCCTCGGCGCGGTGCGGGCGGCGGCGGCTTTGGGCAGGCTCGATCCGCGCGCGCCGGAGATCGACCAGCAGACTCTCGGCGCGTGGCTTGCCGCTCACAGCCAGAGCCCGCGTGCGATCGCGGCGCTGTGGGACTTGATCGCGCTGCCCGCGCTCAACCTGCCCGCCAACCAGGCGTCGCTGGCGCTGGCGGCGTTTGTCTTCAAGCGCGGCCTGCTTGAACGCGCAGATGCGGGGGACATCGGCTTTCACCGTCGCCCGCAGAGCGAGATCGTGGGGGAGCCAGCGGAGCGGGCACTACGCGCGATGGGCGTGGATGTGAGGCTGGGGTGGCGTGTGGAGCAGGTGATGGCGGCTGAAGCCGGGGGACACTCGCCTTCGGCTCGCATCCCCGTTTCGGCCCCCGTTTCGGCCAGCGGGGGGTTCGAGGTGCGGGGCGGACAGCCGACCGTAAGCGCCGATGCGGTAATCGTCGCGCTGCCGCGGACGCGCGCCGCGGCATTGATCGAGCCGCTCGACCCAGCGGCGGCGACCCGCGCGCTGAAGCTGCGCGATACCCCGATCGTCAACCTGCACGTGGTATACGACCGCACTGTGTGCGAGCTTCCGTTCGTGGGTGGGGTGGAGTCACCGGTGCAGTACGTCTTCGACCGCAGCAATGCCGGCGGAGTGGACGCGGGGATGCAGTACCTGGCCGTCTCGCTGTCGGGAGCCGACGAGGAGATGGGCATGAGCGTCGAGGAGTTGCGCAAGCGCTACCTGCCTGCCCTCGCGGAGCTCTTCCCCCGCGCTCGCACGGCGCGGGTCGAGCGCTTCCTTGCCACGCGTGAGCACGCTGCCACGCTGCGAGCTGAGCCGGGCGCCGGCGCGCTGCGCCCTGGGCCACACACCGCGGTTCCCGGGTTGGCGCTGGCGGGCGCGTGGACCGACACCGGCTGGCCGGCGACGCTGGAGAGCGCGGTGTTGAGCGGTCATGCGGCTGCGCGCTGCGCGCTGGAGGCCGTCTAGTGGGATTGAAAAAGGAGGGGCCCGGCTCACCGGCCTACGGCCGGCTGCGCCACCCTCCCGGCGATCTGCTGATCGCTGCGCCGCTGCGCCTGGAGGCGTGGGCGATCTCCGCTGGGATCCACTCCCGCGCCGCCCGTACGCGGGTGCACCGCACCGGCATGGGCCCGCGCCGCGCGCAGGCGATGGCTCCGGTGTTGCTCGACCGCCCGGGGGCGGCGCTGCTGGTGATGGGCTTCGGCGGCGCGCTCGACGAGCACAGCGACGTGGGCGACGTGGTGGTCGCCGACGCCGTGCAGGGGCCCGACGGGACGGGGCCTGTCGCCTGCGCCGGCGCACAGGAGCTGGCGGGGGCGCTCGAGCGCCGTGGCCTGCGCGTGCGCCGCGGGATGGTCGCGTCGGTCGCGCGCCTGGCGATGGGCGACACGCGCGTGCGGCTGCGCGAGGCGGGGGCGATCGCCGTGGACATGGAGTCGGCGTGGCTGGCCCCCGGGGCCGGCGAGCGCCCGTTCGCCGTCTTGCGGGTAATCACCGACACGCCCGCCCGGGAGCTGACCAACCCGCTGCTGACTGTGGCGGGGGTGGCACGTGCGATGGCGGTGCTGCGCCGGGCGGCGGGCGCGCTGCACGAATGGACGCCGGAGGGTTGACTCTCATGGGGCCCGCCGGTCCGTCCGTCATGCGCACGCGGTCCGTCGTATGCCCGCCGCGGGGCCGCCCTTCACGCCCGTGGCAGGGCGGCTATGGTAGTTGGCACTGATGGCGGCGCGGATGAGACAGAGCACGCGCATGGGGTGGTACCTGATGCGCCAGCGCTTGGCCAAACGCGAGAAGTTCCCGTTGATCGTCGAGCTCGAGCCGCTGTTCCAGTGCAACCTGGAGTGCGCGGGGTGCGGCAAGATCCAGCACCCCGACCACGTGCTGCGGCGGCGGATGTCGGTGGAGCAGGCGGTTGGGGCGGTCGAGGAGAGCGGTACGCCGATGGTGTCGATCGCCGGCGGCGAGCCGCTGATCCACCCCGAGATCCATCTGATCGCGGCGGAGCTCGTCAAGCGCAAGAAGTTCGTCTACCTGTGCACCAACGCGCTGCTGCTGGAGCGCAAGCTCGAGAACTTCAAGCCCAGCCCCTACTTCGCGTGGGCGATCCACATGGACGGCCTACGCGAGCGCCACGACGCCTCGGTCGAACGCGAGGGCGTGTTCGACAAGGCGGTCTCGGCGATCCGGGCGGCGCAGGCGCACGGGTTCAGGGTGACGACCAACACCACGTTCTTCACGCACGATTCCCCGAAGACGGTGCGCGAAGTGCTCGACTTCCTCAACGACGAGCTCGGGGTCGACGAGATGATGATCTCCCCGGCGTACGCCTACGAGAAAGCGCCCGACCAGGAGCACTTCCTAGGGGTGCGCCAGACGCGCGAGCTGTTCCGCGAGGCGTTCGCGGGCGGCCGGCGCAAGCGCTGGCGCCTCAACCATAGCCCGTTGTTCCTCGACTTCCTCGAAGGCAACGCCGAGTTCGACTGCACCGCCTGGGGGATCCCCAGCTACTCGCTGTTCGGCTGGCAGCGCCCCTGCTACCTGATGTCAGACGGCTACGCCTCCACCTACAAAGAGCTGATCGAAACCACCGACTGGAGCAAGTACGGCCGCGGCCGCGACCCTCGCTGCGAGAACTGCATGGCCCATTGCGGCTACGAGCCCACGGCGGTGCTGCGCACCACGCACTCGCTGCGCCAGTCGCTGCGGGCGCTGGTGAACTGACGCATCGCGGTCCGTGCAGGCGGGGCGAGCCTGCCCCCCCATTCGTTCATGTCCAGCCGGCCGCTCCTCAGCTGATCTCGGCCTGCTCGATCTCGTCCACTGTGGGGACGGGCTCGGCGGACTCCTCCCCCTCGAGCGTCGCGGCGCTGCGGATGTCGCGCCAGGTCATGCCCTCGCCGAGCAGGGCGGGGACGCCGAGGACGAGCGCGGTGAGGACCTCTACGGCCTGGAGGATGATCCCGTAGGCAAGGGCTGGGCCGGCGCCGACGCCGTAGGCGGCCAGCACCACCAGGCAGGCGGCCTGGAAAACGCCGACGTTCGACGGGGTGGCGGGCAGCACGGCGGAGACGTTGACGGCGAGCAGCACCGCGGCAGCGGCGATGAGGCCGTCGTCCGATTGCAGGCCGAGCGCGCACAGCACCGCGTAGCAGGCCAGCCACTGCAGCGTCCACGCGAGCAGCTGCAGCAGCACGGCGGGGATCCCGTGACGGGGGTTGGCGAAGACCGCGAGCCCCTGTCTGCCGAGGCGCAGCAGGCGGGCGAGCGTGGCGGCGGCGAGCGCGATCCGCAACGAGCGCGAGCGCTGTGCGCGCGCCAGCAGCCATGGGCCCATCAGCACCAAGAGGCAGATCGCCAGCGGCACCGCGAGCGCGATCACGAGGCTGGAGACGTGCTGGCGCAGGAGGTTGAGGCTGGTGAAGGTGACGGTCGCGAGGATCGCCAGCGCCAGCAGGTTGATCAGCGTCTGCGAGAAGACGGTGCCGGCGACGACCGGTAGCTGGCGGCGCGAGGGGCCTTGCAGGCGGCGGGTCAGTATGAGCATCTTGGCGGGCTCCCCGATGCGCCCGGGGAACACCGCCGAGCCCATCACTCCGATCATCGTCGCGCGGATCACCGGGGCCCACGCGACCTCCGTATCGGGTAGCGCGGCGCGCAGCACTTCATGCCAGGAGCCGGCGCGCAGCAGCAGCGAGAGCCCCATCAGCGCGAGTGCCAACGCGATCCATCCCGGCTCTGCGGAGGTCAGCGCGTTGCCGACGCGGTGCAGCCCCAGGCGCGAGAGCGCGAACGCGAGGATCGCCGCGAGAAGGAGCAGCAGGACGGGCACGACCACACGCCTGCGCAGGCGCGGGCGGTTTGCACGCCGTTGGGACGAGACGGTATCGCCCATCACCTTGGGTGTATCAGAGCGGGACGCTCGCACGCGACGTCGAAGCGGTCATGGTTGTGCCCCTTCAGTTCATGTTCACATAACCAGTGGCTTCTGTCGGCGTGCGTACGTTGGCTGCAACCTTGTTTTCGTAGTTGCCCTCGATCGTCTGGATGTCGCCGCCCGGGAGCACGTCCCTGACGATCCCGACGTGTTCGTCGCCAAAGACGATCAGGTCGCCCGGCTGGGGAGTCACGCCGGAGCCGTTGGGGATCGCGCGGCCGGTGCTCTGCGCCCACGACCAGACCTGGCCGACTGAGCCGAGCCCTTCGCCGTGCGCGCCCAGCGGCTCGCCCGCCTGGCGTGCGGCCCATGAGGCGAAGTAGGCGCACCACGGGGCGCCGGGGATAGCTCCCGCGGTGGCGGTGCGGTACATCGCGATCGCCGGCGATTCGTTGCTGCCGGGCGGCTGCTCGGTCTGGCCGAGCTGGCTTTCGGCGATCCTCATGATCTGCTGGCCCGGGGTGGTTGCCCCGCCGGCAATCGCGGGCGCGCTCGTAAGCGCTCCCGTAGTCGAGGCTGCGGGTAGCGGCGTCACCGTCTCCAGGCCCGCCGAGCTGGTTGGGGCGATGCCCGTGGGCGCCGTGCTGGTGGGGCTCGCCGCGCTCACCTGGCTTGCGCTCGCGCTCTGCAGCGCCTGGGCAAACGTGGTGCCGCCGGTGGCCTGGGCAGCTTCGGGTGCCGTGGGCGCCGCCGTGCCGCCGGTCCCGGCCGCATTGGTGGCGAGCAGGGTGGCGGGGTTGGCGATCGCCTGTTCGAGCGTAGCCACGCGCGCGAGGACGGATTCGACCGACATCCGCCCGGTGATCGGCAGTGCCTGTCAGGGGTTGAGCGGTGGACCAGGGACAGCGTGGGCACCGGACGCGGTCAGGCAGGACGTGGAGGGGCGGTGGGTGTCGAGCCATCGAGCCAACGCATAAACGCTTGCATCCCAAAATCTGGCCTAAAGCGCTTCCAATAGTTCGTCGATAGCGCCGGCAAAGGACACGCAAGTGTCCGCATCATTGTTCAATCCCAAGGGGGCTAGACGTGTCTATGCGTATTGGCAAGCGAAGCTTCGCTAGCCGGAAGCGAAAGATAGCGGGCCTGTGCGCATTCGTGCTCGCAGGCGTGATCGGTGTGGGCGCGTACGCGTTCACCGCGGCCAACACGGTCAAAGCGCAGGATGCCGGCGCCGGCGTTCACGTGGTCGGCGGCTACGAACAGACCAAAGGCGTCTACTACGAATGGAATGTGGAAGGGACCGAAAATACGGCCGTCGACTTCGTTCTCAAGGGAGAACTGAAACCGTCGGACGTCAAGGTTGCTGTGACCAAAGAAGAACACCCCGGGGCAACAACCGAATGGTCGGACTGCCCGGAAGCCAACATCAAAGCGGCTGGCACCGAAGAATACGAAGTCAAGTGTGAATTGGAAAAACCAGTTCCGAACGCGAGTGCCGACCATCTGACGATCGCCGCCGTCAGCGAAGGCGAAGTCAAGATCCAATAGCAAGCAGATGAAAATGGGCAATGCGGAGCGGCCGGCGCACGGCCGCTCCGCGCCCAGTTCCACCGTGCGCACTTCCCGATCCACCATGCGCATCCCTCGACCCAAGAAATTCCTCGCCCTCGCCTTGGGGCTGATCGTCCTGGGGTCCCTGTGGTTCTGGTTCGCCCCAGCTCCGCTCGGCGGCTCGAGCACCTACGTCGTCACCCGGGGGATCAGCATGGAGCCTCGCTTCCACACCGGCGACCTGGCGATCGTGCGCAGCCAGAGTAGCTATCACGTCGGCGAAATCGTCGCCTACCAGAACCACATGCTGCACACGATCGTGCTGCACCGGATCATCGGTCGCGAAGGCGCGCGCTACGTCTTCAAGGGCGACAACAACAGCTTCGTCGACCCCGAACGTCCCGTCGCCAGCCAGCTCGTCGGCTCGCTGTGGCTGCATCTACCCGGCGTCGGGGGCACGCTGCAGTCGCTGCGCTCGCCGTTGCTGATTGGGCTGCTCCTCGCCGTCGGGGTCCTGCTCCTTTCCGGAGTCGCGTTCACCGGGCGCCGGCGGCGCAGGGGCCGGGAGCGGCGCGCGGGCGAGGGCGCCTCTCCCTCCGCGCCGCGCTCCTCGCGGGGCCCCGGCGTGCCGGTGCTCGGCGTGCTGGGGATCGGCCTCGTCCTGGCGCTCCCGTTCGTCGCGCTCGTGCTGATCGCGTTCACCCGCTCGCCTACGGCACTCCATTCCTACTCGGTTCCGTACAAGCAGAGCGGCAGGCTCTCCTACTCGGCGCAGGCGCCGGCGGGACCTACCTACCCCAGCGGCAAGGTCGTGACCGGCGAACCGCTCTTCGCACACGTTCTGAACGAGGTCGACTTCAGCTTCGGGTATGGCTTTCACGCCGCCGGCAGGCACGTGCTCGCGGGAAGCGCCTCGCTCGCCGCATTGGTCACCTCGACCAATGGCTGGCACACAACGCTGCAGCTCTCGCCTCCCACGCGCTTTCACGGCACTCGCGCGCTTGTTACGGGGACGCTCGGTCTGACCTCGCTGCTCGCGCTGGTGCACAGCGTCGAAACGGCAACCAAGGCGAGCGGCTCCTACACGCTCACGCTGCTCCCGCGGGTGAGCGCGAGCGGGAGAGTCAACGCCGTGCCGGTGCACACCACATTCGCACCGAAAATCCAGTTCTCGCTGACCCCGATCGAGGCCCAGCCGGCCCTCACCGGCGGCGGCTCGCTCACCGCCGCTTCGCCCTCCGGCGAACACGCCGCGCTGAGCATGTTCACCCCCTCGGCGTCCGGTTCGGCGACTGGCACACACTCCCAGCTGGCATC
>CAYNGQ010000407.1:0-10046 GCA_964396735.1 uncultured Solirubrobacteraceae bacterium
CGTACCCACGCCGCCTACTCACCCATTGCCCAGGATCTAATCGGTATCTTCGAAGAGAAAAAGCCGGAGGCTGTCCGAAGGTATCGGGCCGCTCTACCACCTACCGGCAGCCGGTGATCGTGCGCAAGCGCTCGCTGAGGCGTGCCGTGTCCTGCGCAGCGGGGGCGTGTTGTTCGCCGCCGCGATCTCCCGGTTTGCCTCGACGTTCGACGGTCTACGCTCGGGAGCAATCTCCGATCCTGCATTCGAGGCGATCGTCGAAGGGGATTTGCGCGATGGCGTGCACCGCAACCCAGATCCGGAGGGCCGCCCTGAGTGGTTCACGCTCGCCTATTTCCATCGGCCAGAGGAGTTGCGCGAGGAGCTGACCACGGCTGGGCTCACTGACATACAGGTCCTGGCCGTCGAGGGACCCGGTTCCTTTCGGGACCTCGGCGCCTCGCTTGATGACCCGATGTGCCGCGATGCTGTGCTGAGAGCGATCCGACGCGTCGAGGACGAGCCCACGCTGATGGGCGCCAGCGCGCATCTAATGGGCATCGGTCGCACCAATTAGCGCTCGCCCTGCGGTTAGCTGACCCGACATAACCTGACGTACGACGGAGCGCAGCCGGAACTCGCCCGTGACGCGGGCGCGCGAGAATCGTTCCCTCGTGCCTGATGACGGTCATACGCCCACCAGCCCTAGCTCGTCAAGATGCCAGGCGCACCGGGACGCTAGGACCCAATCGTCCAGCGCCACCATCACGCCGTGCCGCTCAAGGCGCTCGACGGCCCTGCTCAGTGCTGACGGCTCCACGTCGCTGACTTCGGATTCGAGCTCGGTGCGTGACCATCGCTCGTTATGGTCGTCGCGTAGAAGCTGCAAAACGATGGCCCGTTCGATCCGAGGATCGGAGGGCAGGCAAGGATGCTCGGTCATGGGGACTCCCTTCGGTCGACCGAAGAAACCCACCAGCGAGCACCACAAAGCCTATCCGCAGACAGCTACGGTTCGGCCGTGGCATCGAAAGGCGTGATCCTTCGGCGCTACTACAGGCCGGGCGGGCGTTCCCGCGCTCGTCTGGCCACTGGATTTTAGGTCGCCAGCGATCAGAGCAGAGCCCACGGCGGAAACTTGCAAGAGGCTTCCGTCAGCGCCACCGTGTCCAGCAGGGCGCCCGTCCATCGCTGGTTGCGAGGGCGCGGGCGACGCCAAGGTTCGCGCCCGCGCTGAGCGAGCGGCAATGCTCGCCGTACCGCGAGCCTCCGAAGGCGACGTTTGTAGATTGTGGAGGGATTACGCGCGATTAGCGTTGAGCGCGCGGCCCTCGCCGGGCACTTCGACTTGTTGAGCGCGATCTATGGCCCCGGATGGCTTGAGCCGTATGCTGCGATACTCGATGCTCCTCGGGACGCCGGAGAAGTCACCGAGGATGCACCGTGATTTGGGACCGCAAATAGACCGCAGAGACGCCGAAAACCGCATAGGAAAGCCAAGCCGACCCTTACTCCCCGGTATTGTAGGCGGCGCGATGGGTGCCGCAGATAGGACCATGAGCCAGGTCAAAGATCGCGGCTGCGGACGTCGTGTTTTGGGTCTTTGCGGAAGTCGGCGAGCATTGGCATCTGTCCGATGGGGTGATCCAGATTTGGCTCGCGGCGGCGGTGGTGCAGATCGTCGGCGTGGTTACGGTCGTAACGCGACACCTATTTCCACGCCGCGATGACAAACCCCCCGACGGTCCCCATTAGCGGCGCGGCACGGCTCGTCAAAGTCGACTGCGACGAGCCGCCACATGCTCCGACGCGCTGACCGAAGCCGGGAGACACGCGCCCGCGGCGCTGGCCGATTCGGTGCGAGCGCAACGAGTGTCTCCCCCATCGGTCCCCGTTTCGGCCGGCGTCCCGCTTACCACCCGCAGCGTCATCGCGCCGTGCAACGGAATCAACGCATTGAGCACGGCGGCGCTACTGGCGCGCGGGCGGGCAATCGTCTGCCACGCACCGCCTCGCTCCTCGCGCTGCAGCAGGACCGGCTGACCGGGACGCGTCAGCAGCGCCCACACACGCACGTGCCCACGGTCCACGCGTAACGGGTCGAACGGGAAAGCGAAGCCCCGCAGGAACGGCTTGGGGCGGGCGTCCATGGGTTCGGAGCGGCCATCCACCACCCCGGCGCTGTAGAGGCCCGCAGGCCGCGAGACGTAGACGACGCTGCCGGTCGAAGTCGCGAGCGGCGTTCCCGGGTAGGGGTCGATCAGAAACTGCCACTCAGCCATGCTGACGCCAGCGATCCACAACCGGTGCAACGCGCGCGAGATCCACAGGGCCTGCAGGCGACCGGGCACGCCGTGCGCGGCTTGGGGCGCGCTTTCCCAGTTGAGCTCGGTCACCCACACCGACTTGTGCGCCCGCGGCAGCGCGGTGCCGGCGCGTTCGGCCTGCGCGAGCAACTCGGTCACCTTCGAGATGTCCGCGATCGCAACGTCCTGCGAGGAAGCCGCGGGGCGGTCGGGGCTTTCGAAGGAGAGCGGGTGGAAGGCGAGCACGTCGAAGTGCGGGGGGTCGGGACAGGCGGCGCGTCCGCCCCCTTCCAAGCACAGCATCGCGCGCAGGAACTGCACCGGCGTCATCCGCCCGACGCCCGCCGGTTCGCCGTTGGGCGCCACGCCGGTGGCGATCACGGTGTCGCTGGGCTCGACGGCCTTGACGGCGGCGTAGAACGCGTTCAGCAGCTGCCGGTAGAGCAGCGGTGAGAACGCCCGCCAGCGCCCACCCTCGGCGACCCACTGCGGCTCGAGGTAACGGGCGAGGTTGGGCTCGTTCCACGCTTCCAGCAGCCGCACGCGCGGGAGCGTGCGGCCCGGCTGCAGCGGGTCGGGGAAGGAGCCGTCGTAGCGGCGCGCCACGGCAGTCGCGAATTCTCCAAAGGCGGCCGGATTGGGAGCCCAGCTGCCCGGGTAGGCGTATGGCCAGCGGCGGGGAGCTTCCGCGAAGGCCGGAGCGCGAGTCACGACCAGCAGCGGCGTCATCCCGGCGGCGACCGTGTCGCGTACGGCAGCGTCGACCGTGGCGAAGTCGTAGGCGGAGCTGGCGGGATCGGTGGCGTCGAATCCGGCGGGCGGGTCGGGGCTGGCGATGTAGCGCCATTCGACCGGGATGCGCACCACGCTTGCGCCGGTGGCGCGAATGCGCGCCAGCGCCTGCTCGCGCACGGCCGCGTCGGGGCTCATGATCAGCGTCGCGTCCGAGATGCCCCTGGTGAGCCCGCCGTGCGGGAAGGGGCCATGGAGCAGCGCGTGGTTCTGGGCTTGCAGGAAGCGTGGGTTGGTGGGCGGCGGCGAGACCCCGGGCGGCGGTTCGGCGCCATACGGCCGGGGCGGACCTTCCGGACCGTACGCCGAAGGGATCGGCAGAACCGCCGGGGGTTGCAGCCAAGCGGCCGCGGTCAGGGCAAGTGCGAGCGCCGATCTAACGATCGAGCGTGACCGTGCGCGTCTGAATGTTCAGCTTGGCGCCGGAACTGGCCTTCAGTGTCGTGACCAACTCGGCTCGCATCTTGTGACTGTGACTGAGGGCATGCTTGCCCTTCCCAGTGACACGCAGTCGGACGGTAACGGTGCCCGCGGCGGCGGCCGTTGCCGACCCGCGCGCCAGCAGCAGCGCCGGCGGCTTGTGCCTGTGCCCCTTCTTGTGCGCCGACGCGGTAGCGGGCACCGCGCCTCCCACCTGGTAGAGGTCTTGGATCACAGTGCCCGGCTGGTTGATCGTCACCTGATCGGTCCAGCCCGACTTCAGCAGCTTCTTGATGGTGGTGCCAACGAGCTTGAAGATCGAGCCCTGCAGCGCCGGTGGAGGTGGTGGCGGCGGCGGCGCGGGCGGCAGCGGACAGGCACCCACGGGACGCTGCGTTTCGCTGGTGTAGGTGTAGGTTTCCCCGCCGGCGAGCGACGTCTTCAGATGCTCCCGGGCTCGGACGGTCTCACCGAGCGCCAGCGGTTTCAGGAAATCGCCTGCGAAGGAGGAGCCGGAGAGCGATGCGATCTGCGCTTCGCCACCGAGACGATGCGCGGTATAGGAGGAATGGGGCACCACCGTAATGAAGCTGCCTTCGACTTCCTCGTTTTCCGAGCGCTGACCGGAGAAGTTCGTGGAGCCGGCGCACACCGTGGGGTCCATCGACGGCAGGCCGTCGTAGACGTCCGAGGCCACGATGTGGCCGACGGGAGATTCGAGGTAGACGACATCCCCCACCTGCGGCACCTGGGAGAGCCAATCGCCTTCTTCGTAGCCTTTGCCTTCTTCTGTGTTTTCTGCCACGGTCAGGCCGTCGTGTTCGATCCGCAACCTGACCTGCACTACTTTGGCATGCGGTATGCGAACCGAGCCACTGGTGGAGAGGATCGATTCTTCGGGGTGCGTCGTCTCACCCTCAACCACCGTGATGAAGTATTCGGGAACCTTGGGTTCTTCCCACGCGGCGGCAACTCCGGGAGCGACGGCCCCCACGCCAAGCGCCAGCAGCACGGCGAACGAAGCACGCCCAAGCATGCGATTGCAGGCACTGAATCCAGGGATGGGAACGCGGCTGGCTCTCACGGGCACGAGAGGGATCGTTCGGTAAGCCGAGACGATTGAGTCTTGAAAGAAATCTTGGACGCGGAGCGTAGAGCCGGGTGCGGCGGAAAAACCTACGCGCGCGCCCTATCGCGCACCGGCCAGCGCAGCCGGCAAAGCGGGGTGGGCCGTCTGGCCGCCGGCCATCGCCGGCAGGATCACCAACGTGTCCCCACCGCCGACCGCGGTGTCCAACCCATCCAGCACACGCACGTCCTCGTCGTTGAGGTAGACGTTGACGTAGCGGTTGAGCTCGCCGTCGGCCGAGAAGAGCTGGCTCTGCGTGGCGGGGTGGTTGGCGGCGAGGTCGCGCAGGACATCCCCGACGTTCTCGCCGGAGGCGCTCACCTCCTTCTCGCCGCCCACGGAGGCCCGGAGCACGGGTGGAATCTTGATCGTCGCCATCGTCGTCGGCACTCTACCGTCTAGCGGCCCGACTGGCGCCGCGTCAGACGGCCGCTAGCCTGCCGCGGCGCAGAACGCCTCGTAATCGGGGAACACGCCCATCTCCTCGTCGCGGATCTCGTCGGGGTCGCGCGAGCAGATCGGGCACTCGGGGTCGCGATGGACCTTGACCTCGGTGAGCGTGGCGCCGAGCGCGTCGTAGAGCAACAGGCGCCCGATCGCGGGGTCGCCGATGTCGAGGATCAGCTTCACGACCTCGGTCGCCTGCAGCAGGCCCATCGTGCCGGGCAGCACGCCGAGCACGCCGTTGGCGCCGCAGGAGGGGGCGAGCTCCGCGGGCGGGGGCTCGCGGAAGAGGCAGCGGTAGCAGGGGCCCTCGTAGGGCTTGAAGATCGAGAGCTGCCCGTCGAAGCCGAGGATCGAGGCCGAGACGACGGGGATCCGCAGGCGCACGCTGGCGTCGTTGAGCAGGTAGCGGGTGGGGAAGTTGTCGACCCCGTCGACGATCACGTCGTAGCCGTCGATGATCTCCATGATGTTGGACGCGTCGATGCGCGTCTGGTACTTGACGACGTTCACGTCGGGGTTGAGCGCGTGGATCGACTCCTCGGCGGAGTCCACCTTGGGGATGCCCACGCGCTGGGTGGAGTGGATCACCTGGCGCTGGAGGTTGGAGAGGTCGACGACGTCGTCGTCGACGATCCCGAGCGTGCCGACCCCGGCGGCCGCCAGGTAGAGCGCGGTCGGGGAGCCGAGGCCCCCGGCGCCGAGCAGCAGCACCTTGGCGTCGAGCAGCCGCTGCTGGCCCTCGGCGCCGATCTCGGGGATCAGCAGGTGGCGCGAGTAGCGATCGCGCTGTTCGGCGGTGAGCGCGCGCGGGATCTCGACCTCGTAGCCACGGTCCTTCCACAGCGTGATCCCGCCGGTCATCGAGCGCACGTGCTCGTAGCCCATGTCCTCGATCATCGTGCGCGCCGCGTAGGCGGAGCGGATGCCGGAGGCGCAGTAGAGGATCACCTCGGCGGAGCGATCCGGCACGGCGCTCTCGATCCGCGACTCGAGGTGGCCGCGGGGGATGCTCTTCGCGCCCGGGAGGTGCCCGGTGGCGAACTCTTCGCTGCCACGCACGTCGACGATCGCCACTCCCTCCCCAATCAGCTCCTTGACCTCGGAGGGATCGATCTCATCGATTTTGCTCTTGATCTGGCGGAGCAGCTCCGCCGAGGAAACGCTCATCTTGAAACTCCCGAACGGCGGTCGGATTTCATGGACTTCAGAAAGTATAGCGCCTCGGAGAGTGCTACCCCCACCTTTGCCGGCGCCCGCCTAACCAGGTCTCCATAACCCGCAGCTCGTGCAGCCGTTCGGGCGCCACATCGCGGGGGTCGCGGTCGAGCACGACCAGATCGGCGAGCATCCCGGGCCGCAACATGCCGACGCGGTCGCCAAGCAGGACCTGGCGGGCGGGGTTGACGGTGAGCGTGCGCAGCGCCTCCTCGAGCGTCAGCTGCTGGAAGGGCCCGAGCACATCGTCGCTGTCGCGCATCAGGCGGGTGGTGGCGGTGCGCAGCGCCAGGCAGGGATCGATCTGCGCGGGGGGGTCCTCGCAGCTCGCCGCGGGGATCTCGCCACTGTGGCAGGAGCTGAGGACGCCGTGCTGGAGGTCGCGCCGCAGCGAGTGGATGTGTGCGGCGCGCTCCCGTCCGAGCACCTGATCGCGAAAGCGTTCCCCGAGGTAGTAGACCTGGTTGATCGCATGGCTGACCGACAGGCCAAGCGCCGCGGCTCTGGCGATCTGCTCGTCGCTGACGACCGCGAAGCGCTCGATGCGGTGGGGCGCATCCATGTGGGCATCGGCGAGAATCGCCTCGAAGCAGCGCAGCACCTGCTCGGTGGCGCGGTCGCCCTCGGACTGCACGACCAGCTGCCACCCCGCGTCGTGCCAGACGCGCAGCGCCTCGCGCAGCTCGGCCTCCTCCCGCATGAGCTCCCCGCTGCCGCGCTCGTTCAGGTAAGGCTCGCTGAGCGCGGCGGCAAAGTCCTCGATCGAGCCGTCGGCCCGGTAGGAGATCCCGACCACGTCGTAGCGCTCATCGCCCGCGCCGGGCATTGCACCCAGCGCGGCGGCAAGCTCGGGGGTGAACGCCCCCCGCACGCGCACGGGGGCGTCGGGCGCATGCGCGAGCGCGTCCAGCAACTGATGCTCGGCCGCACCCGCGAGCAGACCGATGCCGGTGTCGTACACCGTGGTGCAGCCCCGCATCGCGAGCTCGCGCAGCGTGCAGGCGCCGAGCGCCGCAACGCGCTCGGGCTCCTCCTCGCACAGCCCGGCCGCCGCATCCTCAGGGATTCCCACGGCGGCGAGGGCGCTCTCCAGCACGCGCACGTGGGGCTCGACGAACCCCGGCAGGACGGCGTGCCCGTCGAGGTCGATGATCTCGGTGCCGGGGGTGTAGTGGCGTTTGACCTCGGTGAGCGTGCCAACTCCAAGGATCGTGGAGCCGCGAATCGCGAGCGCCTCCCCGACCGGGTGGGCCTCATCCATCGTCAGGATCGGCCCACCGCGCAGGATCGCCGCGCGCTCGGGCTCGGCGCCGCCCTGCGGCGCGCCGCCGAGAGAAGCTGCCGCCGGCGCGAATGCGGGGATCGTGAGGTTGCCCAGCACCCCCCGCGCAAGCGCAGCGATGCCGGGGCAGCTTGCGAGGACCATCGGTGGAGCACCTCTTCCGTGAGCCCGGTCTGCCAGGGACTCGAAACGATACCGCACAACGGATTACACAACCTCGCCCGCGAGGGGCGACGCGCGGTCTCCTACGTTCCTCTTACATTCCGGGATCTCAATGCGCCGCCAACTCCCAATCGCGTCTGCCATCGTCACCGCGCTCGCGCTCGCGGCCCTGCCCGGTTGCGCGGGCGGCTCGGGTGGCGGCGCAGCCACGACCTCCACCGCGGCGGTGTCGGTGGGCGCGCCGTCTGCGACCGGATACGACGGGGCGCTGCTGCCGGGAAGCCTGCGCCCGCGCGGGTTCACGCTCGCCAACCAGCACGGGAGACGCGTCTCGCTGAGCGACTTGCGCGGGAAGGTGACGATCCTCACATTCCTATACACCGCTTCGAAGACAACCGCGCCGCTGATCGCCCAGCAGATCCGCGGGGCGCTTGAAGAACTCCCGAAGGGCACTCCCGCGCTGGCGATCAGCCTCGACCCCACCGGGGACACGCCCGCGCGCGTGCGGGCGTTCCTGCATGCGGCGTCGCTGACCGGCCGCATGGAATACCTGACCGGCAGCGCCGCGCAGCTGCGTCCGGTGTGGCGCGCCTACGCGGTGGCGCCGGCGAGCGCGGGCGCGGTTGCGTACGAACACGGTGCGTTTGTGCTGCTGCTCGACAGGGAGGGCGCCCCGCGCGTGGAGTTCCCGGTCGAAGAACTGACCCCGGAAGCGCTTGCGCACGACGTACGCAAGCTGGAACGGGAATGAGCGCCTGATATCCTACCGTCCAGGTAGGTATTCGAGCGATGAGGTTCTGAGCGGGAAGGGGGCAGGGGCCCCTTCCGACCTCCCCCCAAAGGCATTCAAGATGATGTTCTCAACCAAGGCGGAGTACGGCGTGCGTGTGATGGTCGCGCTCGCACAGCGCGCGCGGGAAAGCCCCGACGGGGAGGAGCCGGTGGTGCCGCTGGCGGAGATCGCCGAGCACGACGGGCTGCCGCTGGCGTATCTGGAGCACCTCGTGGCGCGGCTGCGCAAGGCGGGGCTGATCGAGAGCCGCAGGGGCTCGCGCGGCGGGTACATGCTCGCGCGAGCGCCGCAGGAGATCACGATGGCCGAGGTGGTGGAGGCGCTGGAGGGGGCAATCGCCCCGATCGAGTGCATCTCCCAGAACGCCGACGGGAGCATCGTGTGCTCGCGCGAGCAGGATCCAGATCACGTGTGCCCCACCAAGCTGCTGTGGACCCGCGTGCGCTTCTCGATCGTGAGCACGCTGATGAACACCACGCTCGCCGACCTGCTGCCGGCGCCCGCGCCGGCGACCGCGCTCCCGTTGGCACCCTCGGCGAAGGGCATCCCGGCAGGCGCCGGCGGCGCGGCCAAGCAGCACCTGCCCACACCGACAATCGCCTGACCCGAAGGAGAATATGGCTGACCTGGAGATACGCAACCTGCATGTGCGCATCGAGGAGCGAGAGATCCTCAGAGGCGTCGACCTGACGATCGACCGCGGCGAGGTGCACGCGTTGATGGGCCCGAACGGCTCGGGCAAGTCGACGCTCGCCAACACCCTGTTGGGGCATCCCGCCTACGAGGTGACGGAGGGCTCGATCCGCTTCAAGGGTGAGGAGCTGAGCGAGGCCGAGCCGCACGAGCGCGCGAAGGCGGGGCTGTTCCTCGCCTTCCAGTACCCGGTCGCGATCCCGGGGGTGTCGGTCGCCAACTTCCTGAGGATGGCCATCAACGCTAAGCGCGACCAGGAGCCGATCAACGTCAAAGAGTTCCGCACCGAGCTGCAGCACGCGATCGAGCTGCTGGACGTGGACCGCTCGTTCACCTCGCGCCACCTCAACGACGGCTTCTCCGGCGGCGAGAAGAAGCGCGCGGAGATATTGCAGATGGCGATGCTCAAACCGGACGTGGCGATCCTCGACGAGACCGACTCGGGCCTCGACATCGACGCCCTGCGCACCGTGGCGGAGGGCGTCGAGAAGCTGCACTCCGAGCAGGGGCTGGGGGCGCTGATCATCACCCACTACCAGCGCATCCTGCACTACATCAAGCCGCAGTTCGTGCACATCATGCTCGACGGGCGCATCGCCCTGGAGGGCGGCGTCGAGCTCGTCGAGCGGCTGGAGCGCGAAGGCTATGACGAAATCCGCCGCGAGTACGGCGGGCAGCCGGCGACGGCCAGCGCTGGAGGCCAGGGTGCCTGACGCGAGCACGACGGGCGACGGCGCGACTGCCGCCAACGGCGCCTCCTCGGCCCCCAACGGCGCGAGCGCCGTCGCGGTCAAGCCGGGCCGCCACCGCGAGTCGACCCTCTACCAC
>CAYNGQ010000408.1:0-2533 GCA_964396735.1 uncultured Solirubrobacteraceae bacterium
CCCATAGCTGGCGCCATCCTGGTTGAGGGCGCTGCCACGCAGGAGGGCCAACACCCGATGGCCGTTGCGCCGCGCATCGGAGAGGCGCTCGAGCACCAGCAGGCCCGCACCCTCCGACCAGCTGGTGCCGTCGGCGCCGGCGGCGAAAGACTTGCAGCGCCCATCCGCAGCGAGGCCGCGCTGACGGCTGAACTCGACGAACACGTCCGGCGTCGCCATCACCGTCACCCCACCCGCCAGCGCCAGCGAGCACTCCCCCTGGCGCAGCGCCTGGCACACCAGGTGCAACGCCACCAGCGACGACGAGCACGCCGTGTCGACCGACACCGCCGGGCCCTCCAGCCCAAACACATAGGCGACCCGGCCCGACACCACGCTGCTGGCGCCTCCGGTGAGACGCAGT
This sequence comes from uncultured Solirubrobacteraceae bacterium, assembly GCA_964396735.1. GTDB lineage: Bacteria > Actinomycetota > Thermoleophilia > Solirubrobacterales > Solirubrobacteraceae > Palsa-744. The sequence continues at coordinate 404 of CAYNGQ010000408.1, forward strand.
CCCTCGAGCTCCCGGTGGCCGGGGGACTGCCATCCGTAATGTTCTGAGATGACCCCGGTGAACACCCCCGTCTGGCTGCCACGCACCGTCGCCGGGTCGATCCCCGCGTCCTCGAAGGCCTCCCACGCGGCCTCCAGCAACAGCCGCTGCTGAGGATCCATCGCCAGCGCCTCGCGCGGGCTGATCCCGAAGAAGCCGGCGTCGAACTCGGCGGCGTCGTGGACGAAGCCGCCCTCGCGCACATACGAGGTCCCGAGATGGTCGGGGTCCGGGTCATACAGCCGCTCGAGGTCCCAACCGCGATCGGCCGGGAACCACGAGACAGCGTCGGTGCGCCCGTCGATCAGCTCCCACAGCTGCTGCGGCGAGTGCACCCCGCCCGGGTAGCGACAGCTCATGCCGACGATCGCGATCGGCTCCCCCGTGGCAGCCGCCACCGCCGGCGGTACCCGGCCGCCGCTCTTGCCGCCCTCGACCCGCCGGCGCAGGTACGCAGCCACGGCAGCGGCGGTGGGGTGGTCGAACGCGAGGCTCGCCGGCAACCGCAGCCCGGTCACATGGTCGAGGCGGTTGCCGAGCTCGACGGCGCCCACCGAGTCCAGGCCGAGCTCGCCGAAGGCGCGCTCGGGCTCCACCACATCGGGTGGGATGCCGCCGAGCAGACCGGCCAGCTCGGCTCGCACCACCCCCAGCACGATCGCGTCCCACTCGCGCTCGGGACGGGCCACCAGGCGCATCGCCAGCGCCCCTTCAGGATCCTCGGCGGGCGGGGCGGCGGGCGGCGAGCTCGCCGAGCCGGTACAGGATTCCTCCAGGCCGATCCGGGACGCCTTCGGGCCGATCGCGGGCTCCTCCACGAGCGAGGCGTTGAACAGCTCTTGGGCCTGCGCGGAGTCCCGCCGATCCCTCGTGGAGGCCGCCGCGCTCGCGTCGCGCTCGAAGCGCGCCCTCAGCTTGGGGCGATCGATCTTGCCGTTGAGGTTCTTGGGCAGCGCCTCCAGCGACAGCCATCGCGAGGGCAGCATGTAGGAGGGGAGCAGCTCCGCCAGGCGGCCGGCGAGCTCCTCATGGGAGACCTCCTCCCCGTCCAGCGGAGCGTAGGCGCAGCAGATCGCGGTTCCCTCGAATCCCCCGGTCTCCACGCCGACGACGGCGCACTCCTCGAGCTTGGGCTGGGCATTGAGGGCGGTCTCGATCTCGCCCAGCTCGATCCGGTAGCCGCGGCTCTTGATCTGCGAGTCGAGCCGGCCGTGAAAATAGACGAGCCGATCCTCCCCGACGCTTGCCAGATCGCCGGTGCGGTACAGCCGCGCTCCATCCTCATACGAGCTCGGGTGCGCCAGGAAGGCGGCGGCGGTGCGCTCCTCGTCACGCCAGTAACCCGGGCTGAGGCCCACGCCGCCGATGTAGAGATCGCCGATCTCCCCCTGCGGCAGTGGGCGCAGCTCGCCGTCGAGCACGACCAGCTCCTCACCGCCGCAGGCCTCGCCGATCGGTATCGGGCCGGCGGCGTCCGTGGGGCACGCGGGCACCCTGTAGTGGCTGGAGGCGATCGTGGCCTCGGTGGGCCCGTAGAGGTTGGTGAACTCCACGTGCGGGAGCCGTCGCATCCACTCGATCAGGGTGGGCGTCGGCAGCACCTCGCCGCACCAGATCAGCCGCTTCAGGCAGGGGAAGTCATCCTCGCCGAGCACGCCGTACTTCGCCATGAACGTGAGCGCGGAGGGCACGGAGAACCATTGGGTCAGTTCGCGCTCGCGGATCAGGTCGACGAGCTTGGCGGGCTGGAGGTTGGCCGCCGCCGGGATCAGGTGCAGCTCGGCGCCCGCGAGCAGCGTTCCGTAGATGTCGAACGTCGACAGGTCGAAGTGCAGCGGGGGGTGGCCGGAGATGCGGTCCGACGAGGCGATCCCGAAATGAGAGGTGGCCCACTCGACGAAATGGGCAACGTTTGCGTGGGTGATCATCACCCCCTTCGGCACGCCGGTCGAGCCCGAGGTGAACAGCAGGTGGGCGAGGTCTTCGGAGCCGTTGGCCGGGCTCAGCGGGCTCGCGTCGGAGGTCGTCCAGCCAGCCCGGCGAAACGCCGGCTCGAGCGATTCGCCACCGCTCGAGTCATCGACCAGCCCG
>CAYNGQ010000409.1:0-2319 GCA_964396735.1 uncultured Solirubrobacteraceae bacterium
TTGCCAGGCCGCTCACCTCCTCGGTTCCCACCGCCACGGCGCGTTCGGTCACCACCACCAGGCGCGAATCCGCGAAGCGCTCGTCCGCCAGCCACCGTTGCAGCAGCTCCAGCACCTCCCGCGCGGCGCCGTACGCGGCGGCGAGGAGGTCGTCGTTCGGGTCGCCGGCGCAACGCATCCACACGATCTCGGGCGCCTCGCCATCACCGTCGATGATCTTCTCCAGCGCCACCGGCTCGCTGCCGTGCGCGCTCTCGGCGAGCACCTCGACCGGCGTCCATTCGACCTCGAACAACGAGTCTCGCCGCGCGCCCGCGACACCACCCAGCTCTTTCGACGCCGCCCGCAGCGCCAGCGATTCGACCGTGGCGACCAGCCCGCCCTGCTCGTCGGCCACCACCACCGACACGGCCTCCTCGCCGGCCGGCGCCAGCCGCACGCGCAACGCCGACGGTCCCGTCGCGTGGACGCGCACGCCGCTCCAGGCAAACGGCAGCTGCGGGCCACCGCCGTCGGTCGCGCTCTGGCCCGGCGCCCGCACCGCCACCGCGTGCAGCGCGGCGTCGAGCAGCGCGGGATGCAGGTCGAACGCCCCCGTCTCGAGCTGCCGCTCCGACGCCGGCGGCGGGGCGACCTGCGCGAAGATCTCCTCACCTCGGCGCCACACGGCCTCCAACCCTTGGAAGATCGGTCCGTATTCGAGGCCGGCCGCGGCCAGCTCCCCATACAAGCCGTCGATCTCCACCTCCTCGGCGCCGGCCGGCGGCCACTCCCCGCCCAGTTCCTCGGCCGCCGCGAGGAGCGATTCCGCCCCCCAAGCGCCGGCGAGCGCCGCCGGCACCGAGTCGAGCGCGGGCCCGTCGGACTCCAGCCGCCCGTGCGCGTGTCGTGTCCACACCACCCCGGTCAGCTCACGATCGGCCACCTCACCCTCGCCGCACGAGTACACGCCGATCGTCCGGCAGCCCTCCTCGTCGGGCTCGCCGAGCGAGACCTGGATCTGCACCGCGTCGGATTCGCCGAGCGCCAGCGGCGTCTCCAGCACCAACTCGCGCACGCTGCCGCAACCGAGCCGCTCGCCGGCGTGCAGCGCAAGCTCCAGGAAGGCCGTGCCCGGCAGCAGCGCCGTGCCGAGCACGACGTGGTCGGCCAGCCAGGGGTGCGTTTGCAGCGACAGCCGGCCGGTGAAGCGCCAGCCCTCGCCGTCCACCGGCGCCACCGCCGCGCCCAGCAATGGATGGTCGATCGCGACCTGTCCGAGCGCGCCGGCGTCGCCCGTGGCCTCGTACGCCAACCAGTAGCGCTCGCGCTGGAAGGCGTAGGAGGGGAGCGGCACGCGCCGGGCGGGCACGCCGTCGAGCGTCCGCGCCCACTCGACACCCACGCCCCGCACCCACAGTCCGGCGAGCGCCGCCAGCAACGAGTGTGGCTCGGCTTGACCGGGTCGCAGGGCCGGGGCGGCGAGAACCGATCGCTGCCCGGCGCTGCGCTCGCCGCCCTCATGCTCGCTATCGACGTGCTCCCCGTCACGTTCGCCATCCACGCGCTCCCCCTCCACGCACTCGCCAACCATCGCGCTCAACGTCCCGTCCGGCCCGAGCTCGAGAAAGCTCTGCACGCCCTCCTCCAGCAGCCAGTGCACGCCGTCGGCAAACCTCACCGGCTGGCGGACGTGGCGCACCCAATACTCGGCTGTGCACAGCTCCTCGCTCGCGGCCAGGCCGCCGGTGAGGTTCGAGATCAGCGGGATGCGCGGCGCGTGGAAAGCCACCCCTTCGGCGACCGTCCGAAACTCCTCCAGCATGCCCGCCCCCATCCGCGGCGAGTGAAAGGCGTGGCTCACCCGCAGCCGCTTCGTTCTCGCGCCCCGCTCCTCCCACAGCTGCGCGAGCTCCGCCACGGCCTCCTCGTCGCCGGAGATGACGGTCGCGCCGGGCGTGTTCACGGCCGCCAGCGCCACCCGCTCCTCCCAACCCTCGATCGTCGCGAACGACTCCACCAGCTCCCCCTCGGACGCCGCGATCGCCGCCATCGCGCCGCCGCCGGGGAGCGCGCCCATCAGGCGCCCGCGCGCCGCCACCAGCTGGCAGGCGTCCTCCAGCGAGAACACGCCCGCCACGTGGGCCGCCGCCAGCTCGCCGATCGAGTGGCCGATCAGGAAGTCTGGACGCACGCCCCACTCCTCCACCAGCCTGAACAGCGCCACCTCCAGCGCGAACAGCGCCGGTTGCGCCAGCGCAGTCTGGTCGAGCAGGTCCCCGCCCGGCTGCACCCCATTGGCGCGCGCCCCATCCGAGCTCGCCCCATCCGAATCAACCA
>CAYNGQ010000410.1:0-3423 GCA_964396735.1 uncultured Solirubrobacteraceae bacterium
GACTGCCGACCGACTTCAGGGGCCAGACCGCCTTCGCATCTGTACGAGGACGCAGCAGCCGGTCGATATCTAAAAATATCTAAACGAGCCTGTCTCATCCGCCTAACCCGCGAGGCCTTGCTTCTCCCTCCGCCGCCCAGCCTAACCCGCGAGGCCTGGCCTCTGTCAATGGCCGTCGAGTTCTCCCCACTGGCGGCCATCGGTTCTCCCCGGTGGCGGCCATGTTTTCTCCCCACTGGTGGCCACGAGTTCTCCCCGTGGTGTGGGGGTTCGCGGGGTCTCGATGGAGCGAAGGCCGTAGGCCGTAGCGGAATCGAGTCCCCGCGGCGCGTTCAGCTGTCCAGGGGCTCCACCCCCTCTCCCGCGGTCGCTTGGGCCAGCCGGTAGCTTTCAGCGCCGTCTGTGATGAGCACGTGCGCGTGGTGTAGTAGTCGGTCGACGGTCGCAGCGGCGAGTGTTTTGGGCATCAGCTCGTCGAAGCCGGCGGGGTGAATGTTTGAGGTGAGCGCGATCGAGCGTTTCTCGTAGGCCGCGTCGACGAGCCGGAACAGCGCCTCGGCGGCGTCGGGGAAAACAGGTAAGAGGCCGACGTCGTCGATGATGATGAGCTCCGCCCGGGTGAGCTTTCCGATCGCCTTCGCGGTGCTGTCATCAGCGCGGTGGCGGCGCAGCAGGCCGGCGAGGCTCTCCAGGGTGAGCCAGACGACGGTCTTGCCTTGGTCGATCGCGTGGTGCCCGAGCGCCTCGACCCAGTGACTCTTCCCGGTCCCGGATGGGCCGCAGACGCAGAGGTTCTCCGCGCGGCCGACCCACTCGAGTGTTCGTAGCGCTTGCTGGGTTTGCTTGGGGATCGGTGAGCGGTGATCCTCCCATGCGTCGAGTGTCTTGCCCGTGGGTAGCCCGGACGCTTTGCGGCGCGACTGGATCGTCGCTTGGTCGCGGCCGGTGGCCTCCTCGCCGAGCAGGACCCGCAGGACGTCCGCGGGCTCCCATCGTTGCGAGCGAGCGGTCGCGATCACGTGCGGTGCGGCCGCGCGGATATAGGGCAGCCGCAGTCGCCGCAGCAGCTCGTCGAGATCGTCGGGCAACGGTGGCGGTGAGGGTTCCTGGACGCTCATCGTGCCTGCTCCCATTGCTCGGCGACCTCGGCTGCCATCAGCAGCTCGAACGCGAGCTCCCGCGCGCGGGGCGCTTCGATGTCGCAAAACGCCGGGGGCTGTGCCCGCCAGATCGGTGCGCCCGACTCGTCGGTCATCACGATGCTGATCTCTTGGCGGCGGATCCCGTTCGGGAACTCCTCGGCCAGCGCGGAATCGACATCGACGTGAACGTTGGTGTAGTGGCCGTGGTCGCTCATCGTCCCAAGCCCTCCCACGCCTGCGTGGATCGCTGCAGCGTCTGCTCCTCCGAGACCCTCGCGGGGAACGGGATCACCTGCCCGTTCTGCTGGTGGTGAGCGAGGATCGCCGCGAGATCACCCTCCGCGAAGCGTTCAGCGTGCGCGGCCGACGCGAGCGCCTCATTCACCTCGCCCTGCCCGTGCAGCTTTGCGAGATCGACGGCCTCTGAGAGCTTGCGGCGCACCCTGGTAGCCCCGGCGGCCGCGGCCCGGGTCAGCCACGCCTCCGCGCCCGCTCCGAGCGCGAGGAACGCCGCTTCCTCCGCGCCCTGCGCCCGCGGCTTGCGCTCCAAGGCTCCGGGCGGTCGTGGCGGATAGTGCTCATCCAGGATGCTCGGCAGGCCCGGCGTCGTCAGCTCATGCCGAGCGACCTCACGTGCACCCTCCAACCCGTCAGCGTGCACAACGACGAGTTCTGAGCCCTCGACGCGCGCCCACACCCGCTCATCGATAAGCGCCGAGGGAACTGAGTAGACCGACCCACCGATCGACACCGTTGCCTGTTTGGTGACTTTCCGGGTCTGCCCGAAGCACAACGTGTGCGCGAACGCCGGCAACGGATGCAACCGCCCCTGCTCCTCGGCAAGCATCACCGCGGGCGCCCGCCGCGTGACACGGTGCTCACGCGTGTTCACCCGCTCACAGAATCCCTCGCATGCCCGCTCGAGCTCCGCGAAGGACCCATAGGCCCCTCTGAGGTTGTGATCGGTTGGCACCAGGTCAGCCTTCGCGATCCTGACCGTCGCCTCTGAGCCGCCTTTGCTCTGCGGGTCCGCGGGCACGCACGTCGCGATCGTCAGCCCGTAATGACGGCCAACCGCGACGATCTGCGGGTTGCGGACCGCGATCCCGCACACATGATCGACCGACACCGTCCGCTCGTTATCCGTCAACGCGTAGGTCGGCGCGCCACCAAACGCCCGCAACGCCCGGTCCAGGCCCATCACGACGCTCGCCTGCGTGCGATCCCACAACGGCAGCACCACCCGGAAGCGCGACCACGCAAGCCACGCGCAGAACAACACCGTCTCACGGCCATCGACCTTCGGCCCGTCACCGTAATCCCACTGCATCCACAGCCCGGGCTCCGTGATCCACGGCCGCGTCACGCGGCCATGCCCCGCACGCCAAGCACGCTTTGCCCGCGCGACCGCGCGCCTGGTCGTGCGCTCCGAGCCCGTATAGCCCATCACGACGAGCCGCTCATGCGCCTTATCCGCGCGGATCCGCCCACGCGAGCGCTCCACCCACTCCTCGATCTTCCCCACGAACGGCCCGACCCGCGGCCGCTCACGCGACGCGACCGGCAACCCGCCACCAGCCTCCTCCCGCGCACGAACCCAATGCGCGACCGTCTTGTGATCACAGCCCACCAGCGCCGCAGCGCCACGCAGACTGCCCGTCATATCAAACGCCTCAAGAATCTCCATGATCTCCTCCGATCGCTTCATCAAGCCCGCCTTCCCGACGTGCCTCGTTGATAAGGCGCGGGGGACTACAGGCCGCTCAGGACAGAACGGTGGGGAGATTCGATGGCCGCCCATGGGGAGATCCGGTGGCCACCACTGGGGAGATTCAACGGCCGCCTATGGGGAGAATCCCATGGCCGCCGTCAACATCCTCGTGCCGAGCGTGTCGCCGGAGCGCGTAAAGCTCTGGTCCTATGGCGATCTGATGGCGCTGCGCACGATCTACTGGCTGCGGCAGACCAAGCAGGATCTCAGCGGACGCGAGGTGCCCAGGACCGCAATGAAGGCCGTCCGGCGTGCGCTGCGCGAGATCGCGGCGCTCGAGCTCGACCTCCGGGGCGAGGATGGCGCTCCCCGCGTCGCGGTCGACCGTTCGGGGAGCATCGTGGTCGAGCACGGTGGCCGAGCGCAGCGCCCGGGCGCTCAGAGCATTCTCGACGCCGACATGCTGGACCTGCTTGCGCCGTTCGCCTCACACGAGGGACTGCACGGACCCGACCTGAGCGCTCCCCGGCCGCGACTGCGAATCGTGCCCGGAAAGCTCGGCGGCTCCCC
>CAYNGQ010000411.1:0-2767 GCA_964396735.1 uncultured Solirubrobacteraceae bacterium
GTTTCGTGGGCGATCATGAAGGTGTTTGTGCGGAGCTTGGCGGAGGGGAAGGGCTCGTAGTAGAAGAGCGCGCGGGGCAGATCGTGCAGCGTGGTCAATCGCGCCCGCACGGTTTCCTTGGCCGAGCGGCGCTGCCTGCCGTTGCGCTCCAGCTCGGGGCCCCTGAACAGCTCGCGGGCCCGCGGCGCGGGAGGCATCAGACCGCGGTAGGCGCTGGGCAGTCCCATCGAATAGGTGAACCACGAGTGGCTGCTGGCCCATGCGCCGGTTGCGCCGACCTGCCCCACGCCTGGCCGCCCGAGCGCGGCGTCGAGCTTCGCCAGCCAGCCATCCGCGAGCGGGCGACTGAAGGAGTTGACAAAGCAGTAGCGGTTTCGACGCAGCCGCACAGCGGCGGCAAAGTACACTCCCAGGTCGAACCCGCGGTCCTCGAAGAACAGTATCTCGGGCGCGAAATCGGCGACCTCGTCGATGTAAGGCTGGGCCTGCGAGAATGAGGTGAACCCCTTCATGGCGAGCACCAGCTCACACTCGACGCCAGGGGGATGTGAGCGCAACGCCTCGGCAAACCCGCGCAGGGCGCTCAGGCCATTGGCCGCGCGGACGAGATGCACAACGCAGGGAGGACCGGCCGAGCCCTCGCAATGAAACGCCTTTGGCAACACCAGCGGTATGCGTTGCCAAGCCCAGGGGGAGCGCATTCAGCCCTCCCGGTGGAAGTCGGGGTAGGAGCGATCGCGCTCTGAGATGATTGGCTCGCCGGCGAGGTGGGGCCATTCGATCCCAAACGCCGGGTCGTCCCACCGCACCCCCCGCGCCGCTTCGGGGACGTGGTGATGACCCATCTGGTAGAAGACCTCGCACTCGTCGCAGAGCGTTTGATAGCCGTGCGCAATTCCCGGCGGCAGGTAGAGGGCGCGGTGGCTCGCGGCGCTCAGTTCGACGCCATGCCAGCGGCAGTAGGCGGGGGAGCCGGAGCGCAGGTCGAGAGCCACGTCGAAGCTGGCCCCGCTAACGCAGTGCACGAGCTTCGGCTCGGCATGCGGCTCGGCCTGATAGTGCATTCCCCTGATCGTGTTGCGCCGAGCGTTGAACGAGACGTTGCACTGCGCCACGCATAGGTCGAGCCCCCGCGCCCTGAACGTGTCCGCGTCGAACGCGCGGGCAAACCAACCGCGCTCGTCGCCGATCGGATCGAGCTCGATCACCCACACCCCCGGCAGCGCCGTCCGCAGGAACCTCATTGCACTCCCGCCAGCAACGCGGAGACGTTCGGTTGACCATCACGCGGGGGGCACGGATCAGCGCCAACGCCCCAGGCAAGGGTCGACAGGAGGCTGCGACGCGCGAATGTGCCAGCCGTATAACAGAACGTCTGGTTGTCGGCGACCAGCAACCGCTCCTGCTCCCCCTGCCACATTGTGCGGCTGCGATCCCACTGCTCAGGGCCGTGAACCGCCCCCGCGCAGTCGACCACCAGCGAGCGCAATCCGATCCGCTCCAGCTGCGCGGTGAGGCTCTGGCGGCCGCTCTCCAACACGTAGATGTCCATCTTGTTGCGAACTGCGGGCAGGCACAGCTCGCGCAGCGCGGCGTGGGAGATCATGAAGGCGTTGGTGCGCAGATGACGCGCCGGAAAGGGCTCGAACTCGAGGAATTCCCGCGGCACCCGGGGCACCGACCGCAGGCGCAGGCGCGTAGCGGAGACCGTTGAGCGGCTCCTGTTCAGGTCTGAGCCGATCCGCAGCGAGGCCGCCTCGCGCTGGATCTCCATCGACAGCTCACGGACGACCCGGCGTGCGGGGAGCAACCCCCGGTAGGCGTTGGGAAGGCCCGCCAAGCCCATCACCCATGAGTGCACACTCGCCCACGAGCCCGTCGCGCCGACCTGCCCCACATCAGGCCGGGCGAGTGCGGCGTCGAGCTTCGCCAGCCAGTCGTCGACCAGCGGACGAGCGTGCGAATTGACGAAGCAGTAACGATCGCGCCGCAGACGCGCGGCAAGGGGCAGGTACACGCCCCATTCAAACCCGCGATCGGGGAAGAACAGGGCTTCGGGCGCGAGATCCGCGACCTCGTCGAGATACGGCGCCGCCTGGGCGCGCGAGGAGAACCCCTTCATCGCCAGCACAAGCTCGCAAGCGACGCCCGGAGGATGTGCGCGCAGCGCCTCGGCAAAGGCACGAAACCAGCGCAGGCCGTTGCGCTCGCGAACGAGGTGCACCAGACAGGGAGGATCGGCGCCGCCCACCCCGGGAGGCGTGTCTGGCAACTGCAGCGGCGTGCGCCGCCATGCCCGCGGCCGGCTCATCAGCCGCGCCCCCAAGCAGGCAACTCCGGCGGTGTGCGCCGCCATGCCCACCGCTTGCGCATCAGCCGCGCCCCCGAGCGGGCAGCAGCAGCGCCGGCAGGTCGGCGGGAAACGCGCGCAGCGCCAGCAGAACCAGCCCGTAGATCGCGCTCGACAGCGCCAACCGGCCGATCACGGGGACGCTCGTGAGCAGCATCGGCAGCGCGCCGAGCGCCGCGGCCGCCCCGACCCGCGGGAGCAGCCTGAGGCTCGGTTTCAGGTGGGGGCGCCCCCGCATCAGGATCACACCGCCGGCGACGGCCGCTGCGACCTCCACCGAAGCGGTCGCGACGGCCGCGCCCTGCGCCCCGTACAGGGGAGCGAGGATCGCCACCGCCGCCGCAACCAGCGCGAGCAGGGTGAGGTTGAAGATCAGGATCACACGGTGCAGGTGCAGGCTCAGCAGCGCCGTCGTCC
>CAYNGQ010000412.1:0-3994 GCA_964396735.1 uncultured Solirubrobacteraceae bacterium
AGAGGAGTCACGAGCCACCGCTCGTAAAAGCGCTCCATCGCCAGATTCCAAACGGCTTTCAAGCCGCCCCCGAAGCTCGGCCCCGCGGCCCGCAGAAACAGCCCGAGCAGCCCGCTGATCGCTCAGCGACAGTCCATGCAAACGGGCAAAATCAAGCAACTCCTGCCGTTCCACCGCCTCGCGGGCAGAACGCCGAAACAGCCACCAAAACAGCCCAACCGTAAAGAGGCTGACGACAACCATCATCACCGCCCCAGCAAGGTTCTGGTCAGCCAGAGGCGAGAGATGGTGCCGAGAATCCCCCCCAAGATAAAAGGGATAGAAAACAGCATCGGACCAAAGAAAGATGTTGCCAAGCGCAGCAGCAGCGAGGCTCACGACGACGATGTAGAGCAGCTTCCCGAGGCTGCCAAACCAGCCAGGCACCGGCAACGGCCCAAACAGGCACATCCAAAGATTGATCCCAAAGCCGAGAAACATCACATGCTGGAGGAGATTCAGCCCAGCATGTTCCAAGGCGCCCTGGTAGGGCCCGGGAAGATGCCAAAGGTAGAGATCAAGAGCCCACAACGGAAACGCGACCAGCGGGTTGGCAAGCACCCGCAGCCGATCGAAGAGACCGATCTCGAGGATCGGTGCCAGCAGCGGCGTGGTAAGGCCGAGTACGATCAAAAGCGCCGCGACGTCCGCGATCAAGAGGCTCTCGATCATGTGCACGAACAGCAGTTCCTCGCCGGCCTTCCCCACCCCAATCAGGGCGACCGCGAACACGAGACCCCCTGCGTAGAAGCACCCCTGACGCCAGCCGGGCACGGGTTGGCCGCGCGACGCCAGGGCGCGCACACGCGAGGCGTAGAGCAGGCAGAGCAGCGCCGTCGGCACCAGCTGGACGGCGTCCTCCAGCTGAAGCGAGACGGCAAGCGGAGCGATCGCGGCCATGGGCTCTCAGCCTACGCCTGCAAGCTGACGAGCACGGTCGATAGGCGCCTCGGCGGACGCCTCAATCAGCCCGGGTCCTCTGCTCCACACCGGCGAGCCGCCAGCTGTAAAGCACCGCGGCCACCGAGGTGGCGAGATTGAGGCTGGAGATCCCCGCGCGCATCGGCAGGCATACGCGCGCGTCGGCGCGGTCGAGCAGCGCCCGCGAGAGCCCTTGGCGCTCGGCGCCAAACGCCAGGATCGAGCGGGCAGGCAGCTCCCCGGGGCGCAGCGGCTCGCCGTCGGGGTCGAGCGCGATCAGTGGGCGGCGATCACCCGGGCCGCCGGCCGGGGCGGTATGGGCACGGGGTGGCTTGGGACCGATCAGCTCGAGCGCGTCCTCGCCGAGCCGTGCGACGCGCAGCGCGAAGTGCAGACCGGCGCTGCCCCGCAGGGCTGCGGGATCCCAGGGGTCGTGGATACCCGTCGTGAGCACCCCGGCGACGTCGGCGGCGGCCGTCACGCGCACGCACGCGCCGATGTTGCCAAGGTCGCTGGGAGCCTCCAGCAGCACCACCGGCGCGGGTCGCGCCTCGGCGAGGAGCGCGTCGACATCGGAGGTCGGTCGCCGCGCGATCGCGATCGCCCCGGTCGAGGGGGCCAGCGGCGCAAGCGTCGCGAACACCTCGGGGGGCACCGTGACGGCGTCGGCAAGGATCCGCTCGCGCACGTCGGGCGCCAGCGCATCGGCCAGCGCACCCAGCCGCGCGGGCGAGACGACCGCGGTGTGCAGCACCTGTGCACCGAAGCGCAGCGCGTGCTTGAGCGCGTGCAGCCCCTCCAGCACCGCCAGCTCAGGATCGCGGCGGGCATCGCGGAAGACTCTTTTCAGGTCGGTCGCCGCCCGCCCGTCGGGTTGAGAGTCGCTCAATCTCCAGCCTTTGAGTGTCTCTCCCGACGGTTTGCCTCGACCTCCGCGGGCGTGCCATCGATGTCGCGTACAACGTCGAAGTCGGCGAGCACGCGGGCGGCCCATTCGCGTACAGCCGTAACAGTTGTGAGCGTCTCTGCCCGGTCGAGTGGGGGCGCGTCGAAGGGGTCGGCGTAGCGGAGTTCGACGGCCCACGGTGTCAGCGCGATGGCCTCGCTCAACTCGGTAGTGAGCTGAAGCCCAGACTGTTCGATCAGGCTGCATAGATAGTCGATGTCGTGGCTGCGCTCAAACGGTACGCTGCGCGCGGTCAGGACAGCCTTGAGTGCCTTCTCGATCGCTTGCTGGGCGAGGAAGCCGGCGACGTGATCGGGAACGTCGGAATGGTCGACGAGCGCACGGAGTCCGGCCTCGTCACCACTGGCCTTGGCGAGTAGGACCTCGGCTACGTCGTGCTCGTCATGCTTCGACAAGGACCCGTCCCTCGGAGAGGGCGGCGTGAAGTGCGGTCCCGGGCGCCTGTCCCCACTCCTCAACCTGCTCCTCGCTGTAGACGAGCACGTCGATTGGCCTCCGTAGATCGTGCAGTGCACTGCGCAGGCGAACCATCTCTGCGTGTCGATTGGCAACCTTCGGCTCGATGACAAGAAAGTCGAGGTCGCTCTCAGGGCGCGCGTCGCCGCGGGCGCGGGACCCGAACAGGATCACACGCACCGGGGAGCCTGCTGTTTCAGCCAACGTACGTGCGGCACGCTCGATGTCGGCGTCCACGTCGGACACTAGATTTTGTGGTGGATTGCCAACGCGCCCGGCAAGATTCGAACTTGCGACCTCTCGCTCCGGAGGCGAGCGCTCTATCCACTGAGCTACGGGCGCCGAGGACACCGACGAACGACATCCGACCATAAGCCTACCCGCTCGGGCTGAGCCTCTCCCGGCGCCCCCTGCAACCCTCCCATCGCCACGCAACGCTACCGTTGCGAACATGGATCTTTCGCTGTTCTTCGCGGGAACAGGGGGCTCGGTGCCGAGCCCTCGCCGGGGGCTTCCCGCGATACTGGTGCGCCGCGGCGGCGAGCGGCTGCTGTTCGACTGCGGCGAGGGCACGCAGCGCCAGCTGCTGCGCTCGGTGGGGTTGGCGGATATGGAGTGCGTGTTCGTCACCCACTTCCACGCCGACCACTGGTTGGGGCTGCCGGGGATGCTGAAGTCCTTCGCGCTGCGCGACCGCGAGCAGCCGCTGACGGTGTACGGACCGGTGGGGCTCAAGCAGCTGATGGCGGACACCCGCTTCATCTACGGGCGGCGGTTGCCGTATGAGCTGAGCGTGGTGGAGCTGCAGCCGGCGGAGGCGGTGGAGCGCGACGGCTACCGGGTGGCGGCGGTGTCGGTCAACCACACCCGCGCCGGGGCGGTGGGGTATGTGATCGTCGAGGATGCCCGCCCGGGCGAACTGGACCCGGCGCTGGCGGAGCGGTTGGGCGTGAAGCCGGGGCCGGACTTCGGGCGGCTGGTGCGCGGGGAGAGCGTGAACGGGGTGGCGCCCGAGCAGGTGGTGGGCCCCGCGCGCGAGGGCCGCAAGGTGGTGCTCTCCGGCGACACCTCCCCGTGCGAGGCGCTGGCGATCGCGGCGCACGAGGCGGATGTGCTGGTGCACGAGGCGACGTTCACCGAGGAGGAGGCCGCGCGGGCGCGCGAAACCGGCCACAGCACGGCGCTGCAGGCGGCGGAGCTGGCGCGCGGCGCGGAGGCGAGGATGCTGCTGCTGACCCACCTCTCCACGCGCTATGCCGGCCGTGAGGTGCGCGAGGAGGCGCGCGCTGCGTTCCCCGCCGCCGAGGTGGCTCGGGACTTCGACACCGTCGAGATCCCCTTCCCCGAGCGCGGTCCGGCGAAGCTGATGCGGTGGTCGAGCCGCTCTGCGCTGGCCGATCTTCGATCGGCCGCGAACGAGAGCATGGAGCCGGCAGAAGACACGCCGGCCGTGGCGTCCTCGATAATGCAATGAGCTTGCCGACTCGCACAGAACCAATGCCTCACCGGGCGCGTACCAAATGAGCGCGCCCTCGTTGGTTCGTTCTCCCGCTCCTGCAGCCGACCTGCTGCTGCGGAACGTACACCTGTTGGACCCGGCGGCCGGCGTGG
>CAYNGQ010000413.1:0-5808 GCA_964396735.1 uncultured Solirubrobacteraceae bacterium
ACTGCGCCGCGGTCTGCGCATGGGTCTGCGGGAAGCTGTGGCGCAGCAGCGCGTGGACGGAGCCGTCCACCGCAGGGCCGTTGGCGCCGGGGGCGTAGGCGAGGAAGTCCACCCCGTCTTCGCGCTGCCCAAACGCCGCGCGCGCCAGCGAGCGCGAGATCGTGAGGTTGGAGAGCAGGCCGATAACTTCTTCTTTCACCACCCCCGCGATCGTCAACGTCACCCTGTGCCTGGAGGGCGTCAGCACCGACAGGCGCTGCCCTACGTGCAGGTGGTGGGCGCTGGCGAACTTCTTCGTGACGATCGTCCCCCGCTGCCCGAGCGCTGCGAGTGTCGCCGCCGAGCCCTGTTCCCATTCGATCTTGTACATCTTCCCGAACGATTCAGGCTCGATCGCGGTCACGCGGCTTTCTTCGTCGATCACCGGCGCGCCCGCTTGCGCGAGGTCGCGCACCCTGGCCTTCGTGAAGGCGATCGCGGTGACTGCGCCCACGCCGTGGATCGTCCTGAGCGCCGGTGCGACCGCGGCGGGGATGCCCCCTTGACCTTGAGTGTTCTGCACGATCAAATTGCCCGCGAAGGAGCGGTTGACCGCACGATCGATCGTCGCGTTGGTGCCGGCGGCGAGCACCGAGATGAAGGCGACCAGCCCCAGCCCGACGGTCAGCGCGAGTGCGGTCACGAGCGTGCGGCCGGGCTGGCGGATCGAGTTCTCGCGCGCGAGGCGGGCGGTGATCCCGCGCCAGCTCACCAGCCAGCCGATCGCGCCGGCGAGCGCCGGCACGACGCGGTAGTGGCGGGGCGGGCGCTCGCCGGGGCGCTGCAGCCGCGCCCACAGACGCCAGGCACGCACGGCGAGCACCACCAGGACCAGTAGCGCGATGCCGCCGCCGATGACGATCCTCAACCCCACCACAACCACGAGGTACAGCGCGAAGCGGAGCATCAGCGCCCGCCGGGTGGGCAGCGGTCGGGGCGGGATCTGCACGCCCTCGCGCATCGCCGCGATCGGCGGCACGCGCGTGGCGCGCAGCGCCGGGAAGAAGCCCGCTAGCACCGTGACGACGATGCCCACGCCGAGCGAGACGATCACGGTACGCGCCTCCAGCACCGTGCCGTTGTCGGGCAGGTCGGCGCCGAACGCCTTGAACAGCCCGTCGAGCGCCGGCGCGAGGGCGATCCCGCCGAACAGCCCGATCACCGCCCCCACCACGCCGAGCAGCAGCCCTTCCTCGACGACGGCGCGCATGATCTGCCCGCGCGAAGCGCCGAGCGTGCGCAGCAGGCCGAACTCGCGGGTGCGCTGGGCGACGGTGATCGAGATGGTGTTGAAGATGATGAACGCGCCGACAACCAGCGCGACGTAGGCGAAGATCAGCAGGAAGGTGCGCAGGAAGCCGAGCTCTTCTTCGAGGTTGGTGGTTTGGTTGGCGGCTTCTTCGGCGCCGGTGCGCACCTTCAGCGTCGCCGGCACGGCGGCGCGGACGCGGGCGGCCAGTTCCGTGGGCGCGATGGGGTGGGCGGGATTCGATTCCGCGGCGACGTTAATGCTGTCGTATACGCCTGGTTCGCCCGCGACGTACTGCGCCTGGCTGGGGATCAAGAGCGCGACGGTGGTGCCACCGAAGGATTCGCTGCCTGCGAACTTCGCGATGCCTGCGATCGTGTAGCGCCGCGCGGGCAGGCGGCCCGCGATCACGATCTGCTGGCCGAGCCGCAGGTGGTTGCGCTTGGCGCTCGCCTGGTCGATCGCGACCTCCCCAGCGGTGTGTGGCAGATGGCCCTGCGTCGCCGTGAAGGCCTCGAAGCGCGGCGGCTGCAGGGCATTGACGAGCGATGGCGCACCGCCGCTGGTAAGCCGTTTGCCACCGATCGTGAGCAGCGATGCGTGGCTGGAGATGGCGCCCGAGGCCGCCGCCACGCCTGGCACCGCACGCACGCGGGCGAGCGTCGCCTGGTTGAGCACGGAGACTTCCGAGCCGCCCAGCGTTTCCTTTTCGGTGATGACCACCGCCTTGTTGGCGTAGGCGGTGGAGAAGACTTCCGCGAAAGCGTGGTTGATCGTGTCGGTGAGGATGTAGGTGCCGGCCATCAGCGCCACGCCCAAAGCGATCGCGATCGCCGTCAGCAGCACGCGCAGCTTGCGCTGCACGAAGCCGCGCAGCACCAGCTTGAACATCAGTCCACGGCCTTCATCAGATCCAGCGCCTGCTCGGCGCTCGTCGCCTCACCGTCGTGCACGATCCTGCCGTCGGCCAGCACCAGCAAACGGTCGGCGAACGACGCCGCGTGGGCGTCGTGGGTGACCATCACGACCGTCTGCTCGAAGTCGTCGACGGCGTGGCGCAGCAGCTGCAGGACGTCACCGGATGATTTGGAGTCGAGGTTGCCGGAGGGCTCGTCGGCGAATACCACGGCGGGACGCGAGATCAGCGCGCGGGCCACCGCCACGCGCTGCTGCTGTCCACCGGAGAGCTCCGCGGGGCGATGGCTGAGCCGGTCGCGGATGCCGACCGTGTCGATCAGCCGATCGAACCACTCGCGGTCGACCTCGCGTCCGGCGATCGACAGCGGCAGCAGGATGTTCTCCTCGGCGCTCAGCACCGGCAGCAGGTTGAACGTCTGGAAGATGAAGCCGATGCGATCGCGGCGCAGCTGCGTGAGCGCGCGGTCGTCGAGCTCGGTCAGCTCCACGCCGCCGACGCTCACCGTGCCCACGGTCGGGCGATCGAGGCCGGCGAGCAGGTGCATGAGCGTCGACTTGCCGCTGCCCGACGGGCCCATGATCGCCGCGAAGCGGCCCGCGGGGAAGTCCACCGTGATCCCCGCCAGCGCGTCGACGGCCGCCTCGCCCTCGCCATAGCGACGGCGCAGGTCACGCGCCTGCACGATCGTCGGCGAGCCGTTATCGGACGGTGTCAATGGTTGGTCGGTCGGCATGCCGCCATGTTATGCACCGGCCGGGCAGACCTGCGCATGTAGCGCCGGCTTGACCGGTGCAGCTGCCGTGGCGAGCGTGCCCCACAGGTGCTGCAGCGCGTAAGCGCGCCACGGCCGCCAGCGCTCCGCCAGACGCGCCGCCTCGCGCGGCGAGCAGCCGCCGCCGAGCGCGGGATCGGAGCACCCGAGCGCCGCCAGCGCGTGACGCACGCCGAGGTCGGTGGGCAGGAACGCGTCGGGGTCGGCGAGCGCGCGCATCGCGATGTACTCCACTGTCCATGGCCCTATGCCGGGCAGCGCGAGCAGACGTGTGCGCAGCTCCTCGCGGTCGCTGCCGGGATCGACCGCCAGCTCTCCCGCGGCGAGCAGCCCCGTCAGCGCCTGCAGCGTATGACGCCGGCGCGCGGGGCCGCCTGGCAACTCCTCGAGTGCCGCGGCGGCGATCGCGGCGGGCGAGGGGAAGAGGTGCGTAAGCGTGCCGTCGGGCACGGGCAGCGGCTCCCCCAGCGCCTGCGTCAGACGCGCGGCGGCGGTGCGGGCGGCGGGCACGGAGATCTGCTGCCCGAGCACGGCGCGCACCGCGAGCTCGGCGCCGTCCACGGCCCCGGGCAGGCGCAGCCCCGGGGCGGCGCGCACCAGCGGCGCGAGCAGCGGATCGCCGGCGAGGTGCTCGGTGGGCACGGTGGGGTCGGCGTCGAGGTCGAGCAGGCGCCGGCAGCGCTGCACGGCGGCGGTCAGATCGCGCAGGTCGGCGAGGTGCAGACGGCACTCGATCTGCCCGTCCACGGGAGTGAGCGCGACGACGCCGTGCCCTTGCGGTAGACGCAGCGTACGTCGGTAGCAGCCATCCACGACCTCCTCCACGCCGGGCACGGCGCGTATGCCGAGGAAGCTCAGCAACCGTCCCCAGTCGAGCGGCTCGCGGTAGGCGAGACGCACAACGATGGGAAGCCCGCCCACCCCCGACCCGCTGGGGGAGGGCATCTCCGAGCCATTGCGATACCCCGGCGCTTTGCGCCGCAGCTCCGTGGGGGTGCGCGCGTAGACCTCGCGGATCGTCTCGTTGAACTGGCGCACGCTCGCGAAGCCGGCCGCGTGGGCGACGTCGATCAGGCGCAGCGAGGTCGTCTCGATCAGGATGCGAGCCGTCTGTGCCCGCTGCGCACGGGCGAGCGCGAGCGGGCCGGCCCCGAGCTCCGCCGTCAGTTGGCGCGTGAGGTGGCGTTCGCTGTAGGCCAGCCGCTGCGCGAGTCCGCTGACGCCCTCGCGGTCGACGACTCCGTCCGCGATCAGCCCCATCGCGCGCGCCGCCAGATCGCCACGGCGATTCCACTCCGGCGAGCCGGGCGCGGCGTGCGGGTGGCAGCGCAGGCAGGCGCGAAAGCCCGCGCTCTGGGCGGCGGCGGCGGTGGGGTAGAAGCGCACGTTGCGGCGCTTGGGAACGATCGCGGGGCAGCTCGGGCGGCAGTAGATCCCGGTGGAGGTGACCGCCACGAAGAAGCACCCGTCGAAGCGGTGGTCGCGGCTGCCGAGCACGCGGTAGCGCGCGTCGAAGTCCTCGGCTCGGGGGGCGGTGCTGAGGTCGAGCATGGTTGACTTGGTGGTATGCGGCGCAGCGTTCGGCTTGGAGGTGTGCGTATCGCCGATTCGCTTGGCCGGCAGGGTGGTTGTGCGTGGCACAGCTCCAGTATGCACCCACCGGGTAGCGGAAATCAGACACCGACGCCGTCCGCACCTACCCTGTCCGATTTCCGCCAGCATCCGGCGCCGGCGGGTGTCAGAGTGAGGGCATGAACTACACAACGATTGACAGCCCAGTCGGAGAGCTGCTGGCCAGCGCCGACGTCGCAGGGCGGATCACCGGCCTGCACTTTTACGATGGCCATCGCCTACCGGCGCGCGACCCCAGTTGGGTGCGCGACGAGGAGGCGCTCGCGCCGTTGCGCCGCCAGCTGGAGGAGTACTTCGCGGGCGAGCGCCGCGAGTTCGACCTCGACCTCGCCCCCAGCGGCTCCCCGTTTCAACTCAGCGTGTGGCGCGAGCTGCGCGCGATCCCCTATGGCGAGACCGCCTCATACGGCGAGATCGCCGCTGCCGTCGGCCAACCCGGCGCGGCGCGCGCGGTCGGAGGCGCCAACAATCGCAACCCGATCGCGATCGTCATCCCCTGCCACCGCGTGATCGGCGCGAACGGCACGCTCACCGGCTACGGCGGAGGGCTTCCGCGCAAGCAGCGGCTGCTCGCGCTGGAGACCGGAGCGATGGTGCTCGCGTAGCAGTTCCAGTTGGCGCATGCTTGGGAGCGCAAGCCGGCCGGCGCATGCGCCGGCCGGGGACGGGCCACATGTGGCCCGTCCAGGCAGGGCCGCATGCGGCCCTGCCCCGACCCGTGCATGCACGGGTCGGTCGGATGGCGCATGCGCCATCCGGAACGGCAAGGCGAGGACGTATAGTCCCCCCGTGCCCCGTCACCTGATCTCAATCGACCAGGTCGACGACAAGCTGGCCAGCGAGATCTTCGCGACGGCCGACGACATGGCCGCCGCGCTGCGGATCCCGACGCGCCTCTCCAGCCTCACCGGCAGGGTGGTGGCGTTGCTGTTCTTCGAGCCTTCATCGCGCACGATCCTCAGCTTCAGCGCCGCCGCCGCGCGGCTGGGGGCGGCGGTGATCTCCCACCGCGGGGTGGAGTCCTCCTCGCTCTCGAAGGGCGAGTCGATCGAGGACACGGTGCGCGTGGTCGGGAGCTACGCCGATCTGATCGTGCTGCGCCACGAGGCGGCGGGCATCGCCCAGCGCGCGTCCGAGGTCAGCCCGGTGCCGCTGATCAACGGCGGCGACGGCCCCAACGAGCACCCCACGCAGGCG
>CAYNGQ010000414.1:0-5016 GCA_964396735.1 uncultured Solirubrobacteraceae bacterium
GAAGATCTGGTGGACTCGGCCGCGAAAACGTTCACGGCGTCCTACGACACCGAAGGCAAGCTGGCGAGCGTCGTCTACCCGAACGGGATGTGCGCGAACTACACCGACAACTCGGTCGGCGAAGCGACGGGCATCGAATACATCAAGAGCGCGACCTGTTCGGAAAAAAGCGCCGGCGTGTGGTTCAGCGAATCGAAGACTCCTTCGATACGTGGCGAAGTGATGAGCAAGACGAGCACGCTGGCGAGCGAGACCTACGGTTATGACACGCTGGGGCGGCTGACCGAAGTGCACGAAACCCCGACGAGCGAATACTGTAAAACACGGCTCTACGAATATGAAGCAGAATCAAACCGCACGAAGCAGACCATGCGCGAACCGAACAGCAAAAAAGAATGCGCCACCGAAGGCGGCACCGTCCAGGAACACACCTACGACGAAGCCAACCGCCTCGCCGACAGCGGGATCACCTACGATCCGCTCGGGAACATCACAAAGCTCCCCTCCGGCGACGCCGAAAGCCACGCACTCGAAAGCACGTTCTACGTCGACAACGCCGTCGCGACACAGACCCAGAACGGCGTCACCAACGACTACTACATGGACCCCAACGGGCGGGTGCGGGAAACGATCACCGGCGCCAAAAAAATCATCAACCACTACGACGGTTCCGGCGAAGCCGTCGCGTGGACCTGCGAAGGCTCAGAAAAAGCCGAAGCCTGCGAAAGCGGCGGAAAATGGACGCGCAACATTCCCGGCATCGACGGAACGCTGACCGCGGTCGAGAACGGAAAAGGGGCGACCTACGAAACCCCGATCCTGCAGCTCCACGACCTCGAGGGCGACGTGGTCGCCACGATCAAGGACAAAACCGGCGAAACCAAACTCGAATCGACGTACAACCCCACCGAGTTCGGCGTCCCCAACGGCGGCAAAGAACCCCCCAAGTTCGCCTGGCTGGGCGCTGGCGGCGTCGAAAAGTCGCTCGCCTCCGGGGTTATCACCGAGGGTGTGACCTCCTACGTGCCGCAGACCGGCAGTGCGCTGCAGTCAGAAGGCGTCGATCCGGTCGGCGAAGGCGGCTCAGGCGGCGGAGCACCCTATACGTCGGTGGTCGAACCGTGGGTCTGGCAGGGCGCGGCGACCTCGGCGGCCGAAGCCCCGGGGAAGGAAGCGGGCCGGGAACGAGAAGCGGCTGAAGCGGCTTGCAGAGCGAATGTGCTCGCGTGTCCGGTCGAAGTGGAAGATCCGGATTGGATCTGGACGTTGACGATTCACCAGTCTGAACAGCTCGCTGGCCTGTTGGTGGCGGGCAAGGCGTATTCATATGTCGATATTGGCGACGACATTAAGGCTGTGCTTGGTATCGATTTTTTCGCCCAGGTAGAGGCGAAAATCGAGCAGGCGATCGCGGGGTTCGACACCAGCGAAGTCGAGGATTGGGCCTACAGCTTGGGTGAAGGACTGGGGATCTGTGCCTACGATGCAGACACCAAGCTTGGGCACCCTAATAATCCGCACTGTTGGGTGTACGTGCCTACCAACAACTACCACGTTGGCTTTCATACCCCGTTTGGCTTCGTGGGAGTGACCTTTGAAATACCAGCGTTCGGGAAGGACCCGCAAGTTGCCTACTGCCCCAAGGGAACGACATATTGCCATGAAGTCTAGGCTCGGCATGCACCAAGTTGAAAGAGCGTGTTCTCACATACGTCTTGGGGCGTTGATTGCGGCGGTCGGGACGAGCTGCGTCCTGCTCGTTGCCTGTGGCATTACGGGAGGCCGGGTCGTTAACGGGTCTGCTGCGCTGCCTGAGTTCTTCGGAGACCTCAACGCTTGCTTGAAGGCGCACGGCATTGCGCATCCCGAAGTCTCAACTAGTGCCGTCGATGCTGAACGCTCGGTCCCCGCGCTGCTAGGGGTGGCAGGGATACCCGTTCCGGATGGGGTGACCAACGCGCAGTATGAAGCTGCACTAAAGCGATGCGGAGTAACGAACGTCCATGTCGGACGTGTCCCGATCACGAGTCCTCTTTTGAAGAGCCGCGTCGCCTCGATAGTGTCGTGTCTGGCCAAGAATGGCTACACGCTACCGGCACCCAACTTCATCGGCCCAGGCCCTGTAGTTGACACTACTGGGATCGATCTCGGTAGTGCGCGTTGGAGAGCGACCGCGATGGGCTGTAGTGTCACCCGAGATCTTACGAAAACGTTTCTCAGTAAGTGCATGGGCGAAGGCGTGCTTGCAGGCCGAGCGACGGGCGTCCGCTACGAAGATCGAGTCCTCGCGTTGCCGAGCTGTCTGAAAAAGGCAGGGTTGTGAGTTGGCTCGGGTTGAAAAGGGTAGGAAGAACCTGTCGTGCACTATCTGGCGGGCCCGAGAAATGACGCGCGTCGACGACGCTGGTGGCATTGGAGTGAACGAGGCATTCACGGGAACCTGTGGACGGGACATCTGTAGGGCCCACGAGGGGACTCCACGCTGAACCTTCTGACGCCGGCCAGTCCGAACGGAGCGCTTGAAAGGTCATGGTATGGGTATAGGCAAGATGACAAGATGGCGGGATGCACACATAGCGGAAAGGACCGTGCTGGCTCTCTTTGCTGCTCTTGTGCTTGGCGGGTGTGGTGTCATTGTCGCGAACCAGCGAGATGAGACTGCATCTACAGTCATCATCGCTGGCGCGCTGTTGGTGGCGCTGGTGCGCCGCCTACGATGGGCGTGGGTCTTGTGGGTCGTCTGGTTTGGATTGAGCAGCTTCTGGCTTGTCTTGGCCCTCGTCGGCCTTTTCGCGTTTCCCGAGGGGCTTGTTGGCATAGGGATACTGGGCTATTGTCTAGGCGGGGCGGCGATCCTGGTATCGCCGCCCATGCGGCATTACGTTTACAGGCGATCCGCTCACGAGTCGTGAAGCCTAGGACGGAAAGACGGACAGTGCGGGCTGCGGTGAAACCTAAACAGTTGCATGCGCAGGCGCTGGTTGTGCGCCGTTGTGTCGCGAGCTGGCTGCTTGTGGGAGTGGTAGTTGCTCTGCTGGCGAGCGGGTGCGGGACGAGCGGCGTCGATGTGACAAGCGACGCTAGGACGCCTGTCGCCGTAGCCGGACTCCCGGCCTCGGTCTCATCGTATGTTTACCGTGTGCCATCAGGGTCGATGGAGCCGACGCTACCGCTCGGGGCCAGGGTCGTGATCAAGGAGGGTCGTCCCGCCGTGGGAGCTATTGTGGTCTATCACCCGCCGGAAGGTTTTGCTGCGGAGCAGTGCGGACCGAAGCCTCACATCGTCAAGCCCGGAGGAGCGGCTTGTGATGCGTCCATTCCGAAAGCGTCCAAAATCAAGCTGATCAAGCGAATCGTTGCGGGGCCTGGCGACGAGATCTATGTTCGCAACGGCCATGTCTATCGGAAGGCTGACGGTTCGAGCGAGTTCGTCCGAGAGGACGCTTCATACGTCCGTGCGTGCGGCAGCAGACCGGAGTGCGATTTCCCGGCCCCGATCAAGATTCCAGCTGGGCAGTGGTTTTTGATGGGGGATAACCGTGGGGAATCGGACGACAGTCGCTTGTGGGGACCTGTGCCGACGAACTGGATTGTCGGTGTGGCAACCGACCACGTTCAAAGACGACCTTATGCGACGAAAAAGCCCCAGTCGAAACGCCAATCATTCCGCAGCCTCGCAATCGCGAAGGTCACGGCATGCCTGTACAAGGCTGGGGTCGAAATACCTCGCTCCGACTCTGCCTTGTTGTCCAGCACCAGCGGTATCAAAACGCGTAGTCCGCGGGTCAAGGCAGCCATTGGCAGGTGCCGGAGCAAATCTCTGTCCGTTGCTTCTCGATAGGAGACGAATCGTTGCGCTCGCTCATGACCACACGCATAGCTCACGCGATGCGATCAACTACAATGATTGCAGACATGCGTCTTAGGCTGGCCTCAACCCTGGGTGGGGTGTTCCTGCTCAGCTTGCTGGCGGTTCCCTCGGCGGTTGCGGTGCCCGGGTGGCTCGCTCCGGTCGGCGTCGCTGAAGAAGGTCGTCAATCGGGCGGACCTCGGATAGCTTTCGACAAGCAAGGCGACGCGATCGCGGCATGGTCCAGCGAAGACGGGACACTGGCCGACGGCACCACGAGAAGCGAGATGCAAGCCGCGTTCAGGTCCGCGGGTGGGGGTTGGCGAGCTCCCGAAACGATCTCTTCCCCTGGTGAAAGTGCGGATGAAGTGGGCGTCGCGTTCGACGGGCGGGGTGATGCGTTCGCGGTGTGGGATGGCTACAGCGCCGGTGTTCCGGAAGGTGATGCTCATTTCAGTGTTCAGGCTGCGTTCAGGCCGGCCGGCGGTACGTGGCAGGCTCCGGTCGATCTCTCGCTGGTTGAAGCTCCGGGAGTGGGGCATCCGCAGCTGGCCGTCGACGAACGAGGCGATGCGATCGCGATCTGGAGCCGCTTCGGCGGGCCTGTGCAGGAGGCGTTCAAGCCGGTGGGTGGCTCCTGGCAAGCCCCGGTCGATGTCACTGGTGAATCGGGCGGCGATGAACCGCAGGTCGTTTTGGATGGGCAGGGTGATGCGCTCGCGGTGTGGGATGACTGGGCGGGTGTCGAGTCCGCGTTCATGCCCGTGGGCGGTTCATGGCAAGCGCCGGTCCAGGTCGCCGGACCGGGTCTTGCCGGCGGGTTGCAAATAGCCTCCAACGAGCAGGGTGACGCGGCTGCGATATGGGATCAGTGGACGAACGGGTTCCTCTCGCCCCGCACTGTGCAGAGCGCGTTCAAGCCGGCGGGTGGAGCATGGCAGGCGGCCGTGAACATCGTTGGTAAGCGCTACGAAGATGTTCAGCCGATAAACACGGAAGATCCGCACATCACCATAGACGGTCAAGGTGATGAGATGGCGGTCTGGGTGTGGGAACTGGGTCACAACGTCAAGGCCGCGTTCAGGCCGGCCGGAGGCACGTGGCAGGAACCCATCGAACTCTCAGCGTTCGAGGGGAGTGCGAGGGATCCCGACGTCGTTTTTGAC
>CAYNGQ010000415.1:0-4397 GCA_964396735.1 uncultured Solirubrobacteraceae bacterium
GGTGTGCAGTCCGCGCAGACGCTGAGTGCGCAGGACGTTCCCAGTTCGGTGTCGCCGGCGCGGTCTGTGTCCAAGGAAGGTTCACAGGCCGATGCCGTCAGGGAGTTCAACTTCGAACGCTGACGGCCGGTCTCTCTGTTGAGGACGACGGGAGCGGGTCGGCGGGTCACTCACGCTGCCGCCTCGTTGCCTGGTGGGCGATGGGTCATCAAGTCCCCGGGTGGCGAGTGCGAGTGCCCGTGTGGCGAGGCCTCTTGCTTGTTCGGCTAGTTCGAGCGTCTGTGCGACTTCGATGTCGGCGGCTTCGATTCGGGTGTCGGCTGGGTCTCGCTCGAGCGCGTCGTGGATCTCGGTCTTGGTGCAGCCGGCGGCGCACTGGAGCGCGATCGACCCGCCGTAGCGGTGCTCGCGGAGCGTGAGCGTCCAGTCGGGTACCCGGCAGGACGGGCAGACTGCGTGCCAGGTGGATGGGTGGCGCTCGTCTCCTTTGTAGGGGAGGCCGTGCGCTCGCAGCCGTTCGAGTGCGTGATCGAGTGGTTGTGCGAACGGGTCTCTTCGGCGGCGTCTTTCACCAGTCGGCCTGCTGCTGTGAGGTTTCACCGTCGGCCGTGCCCTTGGTCGTTTGCGTCGAGTCTGGCCCGCCACCGGTCTGCGATTGCGGGCGAGCGGGAGGGGCGCGCGGCTGGGGAGGGAGAGCCGGGCGCCCCTCCCGCGGGGGGCGGTGTCAGGCCGCTGCGGGATGCCGCTCGGCCTCGGCGGCGATAGCCGCGGTGGTGGTGGTGGTGGTGTGGGTGTTGTTTTCGCGGGGGGCGGCGAGGAACTGGATCTGGCCGATAAGCTCCCAGTCGCGTCGCTTGGTGCCGTCCTGGGTCTCCCAGTCGTGGTACTGCAGGCGGCCGGTGACGGCGACCAGCCAGCCCTTTTCGAGGACGTTCGCGGCGGCCTCGCCGGCGGGGCCGTAGGAGGTCACGTCGATATAGCCGACCTCGGCATCGCCGCGTGCGAGGCCGCGGACGGCGAGGCGGATCTTGCATGCGGCGGTGCCGTTCTGCAGCGAGCGTAGGGTCGGGTCCGCGGTGAGGCGGCCGGTGAGGTTGATGCTGTTCATGTGCTTTCTCCTTGAGGGTCGTTGTGTTGATGTGAGTGATGTGCCCCGGCACGCCGCCGGGCGGCGCCGCCGAAGCGAGGTATGCGGAGGAAGTCGCGGTGGAGCCGGGGAGCGCGGCGGGTCACCCGGTTTGGTGTGGGCTTGCCTTCGGCGAGGGCGCGCAGGGTGGGGTGCGCGTACCAGGGGCGCAGCCGCAGCCATGCGGGCGCGAGGCGTCCGTAGATCAGCAGCGCAGTATCGGGGTCGGATTGGCGGACGCGGTTGGGGGTCGCGAGCGCGCGGAAGTCGCTGCTGATCGTCCGTGAGCCTGGCTGGAGGGCGCCGGGGCGGTGGGTTGAGACGCGGGTGATCTCCTCGTCGCCGAGGGTGTGGTTGAGGTATTCGAGGGTCGCGCGGTCGCCGATCCCGGGGGTGAAGAGGCGGGCGCGGTGGTTAGCGATGATCGTTTCCGCACGGTCGCGGCCCCAGCGGTCCGATGCCTGGCTGACGTTCTGCAGGACGGTGAGGAGCTGGACGCCCTGGCCTGGGCCGGTGGAGGCGATCTCGTCGAGGTTCGGTAGCGGCGCGATGTTCGCCGCCTCGTCCAGCGCGAGCAGCAGCGCGGGGTCGATCGGCTTGCCGGTTTGGGTGGAGCGCTCGAACGCGCCGGCGGTGATGTCGGCGACGAGTGCGGTGAAGAGGCCGCGTAGGCGGCGCTGGTCATCGGCGGGCGCGATCAGGTAGAGGGTGTTCGGCCCGTCGAGCAGCCAGTCCGGGGTGATCGTGCTGTCGCCCATCGTCGCGGCAGCGATCGTGGGCTCCTGCCACGGGTCGAGCGCGGTCGCGATCGTTTGCAGCAGGCTTGAGCGAAAGCGCGCGTCGGCTTCCCACACCGATCGCAGCGCCTGCAGCGCGGGTTGCGCGCCGGGGGAGCGGCTGGTCTCGAGCAGCTCGGTTGGTTCGTCTTCGCCTGTTGTTGCGATCCAGGCGAGGATCTCGCGCATCGTCAGGTCGCCGTGTGCGGCGGCGAGCAGCAGCGGCGAGAGAAACCGCGCGCCCGCTGGGCGCCAGAATGTCTCGTCGGCGTTACTCGCGGCGCCCTGGTCGCCGACGCCGAGGAGCCTTGCGGCGGTGCGACGTGCGCCTTTCCATGTGCGGGATGCGAGGATCGGTGACCACGCGGTGTGTGGTAGCCCGGTGGCGCTGGTCGGGTCGAAGATGCGGACCTCGCCCCGCGCGGCCCTGGCGGTGTGGGTGTCGTGCACGACGTCGCTCTTCACCGATGTGGAGAGCGCCGGGCCTGCCCACTCCAACAGGGCGGGCACGACGATCCCGGTCGTCTTGCCCGACTGGGAGGGGCCGAGCACCATCACCGACGCACGCGCCTCGGCGGCGATCGTCGTGCCGTGGTGGACGCCGAGCGTCACCCTGCCCGGCTCGGAGTCGCGTACGCGGAGCGCGTCGAGCTCGCCGCGGGTAGCGAACCGCGCAGCGCGTGCTCCTTTCCCGCGCCGGGATCTACGGTTGATGAGGAGCACCATTACTGCGAGCAGCGCGAGCAACCCGAGGAGATAGAGCGCCGTCGGCGGCGGGCCGACGAGCACGTGCTGGGCGGGGTGCAGTGTCCGCAGGGCGTTCACGCTGGTGCTCCCAGCGATACGTGCCGTGTCTGTGCGTGTGTTGTTCACGCCGGTGCTCCCAGCGTGTGCTCCGGGGCGGGGGGTGGTTCGCGTGGTGCCATCGCGGTGTCGGTCGCGGTGAGTGCGCGCTCGCGCTGGGAGCGGATGTGGCGCACCTCGTAGGAGCGTCCCCCGATCCGCCACAGCGCGACGCCTTGCGGGTAGTGCCCGATGCGCTGCGCCTCCGTGGTGGAGAGCCCGAGGGACGCTCTCGCGCGGGTGGTCTCCTCGGGATGCTGGCGGTACACGACGACTGTCCCTGTCTCCGCGAGCAAGCCCTTCGCGAGTGCCTGCTGGCGGGTGCCGTGGTCGCCGGCGGCGTCGAGGTCGGTGAGGCGGTGGAGCACCATCCAGTGCTGAACCCCAGTCGCGCGCCCCAGCTTGAACGCGGCCTGGTAGTAGGCGCCGAGACCCGCGATCGGCAGCGCGCGCCACCCCTCGTCGCTGACCCGGATCGTCTTCTCGGCTTCCCGGCCGGCGGCTTGTGCTTCCTGTGTGCGGCGCATCCGCTTCGCGTCAAGGAACGCGGTCGCGCAGACCATCGTGATCGCCAGCGCGAGATCCGACGTCGCGCTGCCCGCGGCGACCTTGGAGATGTCCAGTGAGAGCGCCGGGGCGTCCCAGACGTTCTCGCCGTGGCTGGTCGGCGCGTCGAACATGCCCCGCAGCGGCCCGTGGCAGAGACGCATCAACGCAAGCGCGACTTCACGCAGGTGCTCGCGTGCGGCCTGGTGGGTCAGGTCGAGCGCCCGGGTGACGCGGGTAGCGGGGTCGCGCAGCTGCTCGACGACGTGCCCGACGCACACCTCCCCGGTGGTTTGCTCGTCGGCTGCCGCGAGGGCCTCGACGACACCGACGGCCTCGGCCTGCCCGAGTGGGCGGGCGAGCATTGCGTGCGCGACCGCGAGCAGCAGGCCCTCCCGCATCTCCGGGGTACCGATCCGTGTGAGCGGGTTCAGGCGTGTTGCGCCGCCGGGCTCCAGGCGCAGCACGACACCGCCGAGGGCGTGTATGAGCTCGCCGTACTCGCCCTTCGGGTCGATGATCTCGCAACGGCGCCCAAACACGCGGGAGCGGTACAGCCAGCTCTTCGTCAGCGAGCTCTTGCCCTTGTCCGGCATCCCCAGCACGATCGTGTTCGCGATCGACAGCACCCCGCGCTGGTAGAGCAACCACGGGTCATACACAAACGAGCCGCCGTGCAGATCCGAGCCGATATACACACCCCGGGCGCCCAACCCTGCCTCCGCGACCGCGGGGTACGCCGCCTGGAAATGCGCCGTTGACACCTGGTGCCCCGCCCGCTCCCCCGCGCGCACCAGGCGCCCCAGGCCGCCCGTCGCGCGCTGGGATAGCTCACGGCGCAGGCTCCCGCGCCGCACGCGGTGCTCCAGGCGCGCGGCCCGCTCCTCGCGGCGCGCCTGCCACCGGCGGCGGCGCTCACCCTGGCGGCTCACCGCAGCCCCCGGCACAGCGGCAACCCGAACGTGAACGCGTCGGCCTGCTGGCCCCACATCCGCTCAAGGCGCAACGGGGCGCGCTTGGCCTCAAGCTCCACCCGAGACACGTCGCTCTCCAACTCCGCGAGCGCATCCGGGCCACCCCACGGGACACTGACCGTCACATACGCC
>CAYNGQ010000416.1:0-10189 GCA_964396735.1 uncultured Solirubrobacteraceae bacterium
TGGTCTGCCGGCGGCCCGCTCGCTGTTCGTGGACGACATCTGCGACCTCTTCGTGGAGATCTCCACGAGACGCGTGCCCGGCGGGCGCTGGCCGAAACGGGGATTCGGGCCGAAGGCCCGTGTCTCCCGGCTTCGGTCGAGGTCTCTTCATGCGTCCCCACCGAGCTCGATGCCCGGCCGGAGGAGGGGATCGGACCCCTGCGCGATCCGCGCGTGCTGGCCGATCTGGGAGAGCAGCGCTTGTGGTCGGCGTCCGGCCTGCAGTCGTGGGCGGGCTGCCCGGTGCAGTGGTTCGTTGAGCGCATGTTGGGCGCGCGCGACCTCGAGCCCGAGGCCGAGCCGCTCGCGCGTGGGAGTCTCGCGCACGCGGCGCTGCGTCAGACGCTCGAACGCCTGCGGGAGGACGCCGGCTCGGCGCGTCTCACAACGGAGCGGCTGCCCCGCGCGCGCGAGTTGCTGCATGCCGCGCTGCAAGAGCATGAGCGCGCGCATCCGCTCTCCACGGTGCCGGAGCGGGTGCCGGGGGTTCGCCGCCGCCTGGAGGCCGACCTGGAGCGCTATCTGGAGCACGCCGCGGAGTGCGGCGATCGCGCGGATGAAGGCCAGCTCGATCTGGTGCAGCAAGACTCCCCGAGCCAGCTGGAGCCGACCTATCTCGAGCTCCCTTTCGGCTTCCCCGAGCAGGCGGAGGGAATGCCCGCGCTGGACCTCGGCGAGGGCGTGCTGGTGCGGGGCTTCATCGACCGCGTGGACTTCGCGCCGGGGGGAGAGGCCGTGGTGTACGACTACAAGAGCAGCTCCCCGGTTCCGCCCGACCGCTGGCTCGGCGATCGCAACTTCCAGATCGCCATCTACATGCGCGCCGTGGAGCAGCTACTGGGCGCGCGCGTGGCAGGGGGCTTCTACCAGCCGCTCTCCGGTCGCGACCTGCGCGCGCGAGGGATCCTCGCGGTCGAACAGGGCGTGGCGCTGGAGTGCGTGCGGGGCGATGCCCGCCCGTCGTCGGAGGTGGGGGAGCTGGTGGAGGAGATCGTCGCCGCGGCCCGCGCCGCCGCCACACAGGCGCGCTCGGGGCAGTTGGAGTCGCGACCCGCCACCTGCGGGTTCGGTGGCAGCGGCTGCATGTATCCGTCGATCTGTCGGTGCGACCGTTGAGGGTCGGGTGATGTTCTTGATTTGGGGGCATAACCACCGACTGGACCTGTGGGCGGCAACCAGATGACTGCTCTGAGAGGTCCAGTGGCTGGTTGGTTCGCCCTATGCGCTCATATGGTGTCGCGCCGAGCCTGTGGGTCCCGACCAAACTGAGACACTGCCGAGCGTCGAGATCCCCCAAGCCCCGACCTTCACGGCCGAGCAGGAGCAGGCGGCGGCGCGCCGCCGCGGTCCGCTGCTGCTCGCGGCGGGAGCCGGCAGCGGCAAGACCTCGGTGCTGGTCGAGCGCTTCGTGCGAGCGGTGCGCGAGGATGGCATCGCCCCGGGGCGGATCCTGGCGATCACCTTCACCGAGCGCGCGGCCGCGGAGCTGCGCGAGCGGGTGCGCGCTCGCCTGTTGGAGCTGGGCGAGCGCGAGGCTGCACGCGACACCGAGGGTGCCCCGGTCGGCACCTTCCACGGCTTCTGCGCGCGACTGCTGCGCGTCCACGCCCTCACCGCCGGCCTCGACCCCGAGTTCGCGATCCTCGAGGAAGTCGGCGCGGGGCGGCTGCGCCAGCTGGCCTTTCGCCGTGCCCTCGCCACGCTCCTGGCCGATGAGCGCCGCCAGGACGCCATCGAGCTGCTTGCCGCCTACGGCGCCGACCGCGTGCAGCGGATGGTGCTGGGCTTATATGCCGAGCAGCGCAGCCGCGGGGTCGGCCGGCCGACGTTGCCTGATTCGCTGCTCTCGGCGTCGGGGTTGGCGGGGTCCGCGGCGTCGCAGTCACAGCCGCGGTTGCAGCCGGCACTCTTTGAGATGGAGCAGCTGCCATCCGCCCGGAGGCGGGTACGCGAGTCCTCGCCGCACCCGCAGGGAGCTACAGACCCGTTAGGTTTGCCGGTTCCCGGCCGGCCGGAGTTGGAAGCTTCAGACCCGACTGAGCTGGAAGCGCTCCGCGCATGTGCGTTGCTGGGGGAGATCCTGAAGGAGTTCAGCGACGGTTATGCGGAGCTCAAGTGTGCCCGACCCAGCCCTTCGGGCCGTGTGCCCGCGCTCGACTTCGACGACCTCGAGCTGCGCGCGCGCGATCTGTTGGAGCGCCACGAGGGGGTGCGCCGTGGGTGGTCGGAACGCATCGAACTGTTGATGGTGGATGAGTTCCAGGACACCAACCGCCGCCAGCTCGCGCTACTGGAGCTGTTGCAACGCGACAACCTCTTCACGGTCGGCGACGAGCTGCAATCGATCTACGGCTTCCGCCACGCCGAGGTCGAGATCTTCCGCGAGCGTCGCCGCCAGCTGCACGCGGAGGGGGCCGCGATCGCGTTGGCCCATAACTTCCGCAGTCGCCCGCCGCTGATCTCCGCGATCAACGGCCTCTTCGGAGAGCGCTTCGGGGACGCCTACACCCCGTTGATCGCGGCGCGCGAGGGGCTGAGTGAGGGTGCCCCAGCGACGGTGGATGGCCCGGAAGTCGATGGCGCGAGCGGCCAGGGGGTCACAGCCCAGACGGACATGCCCCTGATTGAGCTGCTGCTCACCGACAAGAGCGGCTGGGCGGAGTCGCCCCACGCCCAGCGCATCGCCGGGGCACTGCCGCCGGCGATCCTCTGGCGTCAGGCCGAAGCGCGCCTGCTGGCGCAGCGTGTCGCCGAGCTCGTCGCCGGCGGGCACGCGACGGCCGGGGATGTGGCGGTGCTGCTGCGCGCCGCCACCGATCTGCCGGTGTACGAGCGGGCGCTCGAGGAGCGCGGCCTGCGCACACTCGCGGCCGTCGGCAGCTTCTGGGGCCACCAGCAGGTGGGCGACCTGCTGGCGTGGTTGCGCGCGCTCGCCAACCCTCTGGACGAGCTCGCGCTCTACTCCGTGCTCGCCTGCCCGCTGGTGGGGATCTCCAGCGACGGCCTGGCGCTGGTGGCGCTGCAAGCTCGTGCTGAAGAGGTGGGGGCATGGGCGGCGATCGCACGAGCGGCGAGCCAGGCCGTGGGTGGGGAGGGTCTGGGTGCGGAGGAAGTGGGGGAGGCGGTCGACGAGGGGGGTGAGCTCTCCCATCGTCTCTCCGCCACCGACCGCGAGCGCCTGGAGCGCTTCGCCGAACACTTCGCTGTCGAGCGCAGCGCGGCGCCAACGCGCAGCCCTGCCGAGCTGTTGTTACGTGTGATCGCCCACAGTGGCTACGAG
Source organism: uncultured Solirubrobacteraceae bacterium (assembly GCA_964396735.1). GTDB lineage: Bacteria > Actinomycetota > Thermoleophilia > Solirubrobacterales > Solirubrobacteraceae > Palsa-744. The sequence continues at coordinate 3,320 of CAYNGQ010000416.1, forward strand.
TCACACGTGCTCGCGCTCCCCTGGGGCGAGCGACGGTTGGCGAACATCCACAAGCTGCTGCGCCTCGCGCGCCGCTTCGAGGCCGCGGAGGGACGCGACCTGCGGGGTTTTCTCGACCACGTGGCACAGCGCCGCGCGCACGCCGAGAGCTCCGAGCCCCACGCTCCCACCGGCTCCGAGCCCGACGCGGTGCGCCTGATGACGATCCATGCCGCCAAGGGCCTCGAGTTCCCCGTGGTGTGCCTCGCCGATCTTGGCCGCACCGGCAACGGCACGCTCCCCGACCTGCTGGTGGACGGCGAGCGCATCGGACTGCGCTTGGCGCGCCTCGACGGTTCCGCGGCGGTGGCCAGCCTGTGCTACGAGGAGTTGAGCGAGGAGCGCCGCGGCGCCGAGGCGGCCGAGGAGGAGCGGATCCTCTACGTGGCGATGACCCGCGCCCGCGAGCGCCTGCTGCTGAGCGGATCGTGCGATTTCGCGCGCTGGTCTGGCGGTGCGCCAATCAACTGGCTGGCCCCTGCGCTGGTGCCCGAGCTGCCGGCGCTCGCCGGCACGCTCGAGCGTCCCGTGGCCGACCTCCCGGTCACCGGGGGGGCCGGCGTGGTGGCTCGCTGCTGGCTGAACAGCCCCGCGACCGTTGGCAGCGTGTTGCATGAATGATTCCTGTGCGTGGCTATGCTCGTGTGATGAGGCCGACACCCTCCGTGGGCGGTCAGGAATGGGCGGCCGGTCCGCCCGCAACCGCCGAGGGTACGCGCGCCCACGCCTCCGACGCCGAGCTGTTCGCACGTGCGCGCCAGCATGGCGACGGGCATGCCCGCGAGCTGCTGATCGAACGCTATCTCCCGCTCGTCCGCCGTCTCGCGCGCCGCTACCAGCATGCGGAGGAGCCGCTGGAGGATCTTGTGCAGGTGGCCTCGCTGGGCCTCATCAAGGCGATCGACCGCTTCGACGTGGAGCGCGAGGTGGTCTTCTCCAGCTATGCCGTCCCCACCATCCTCGGAGAGCTCAAGCGTCACTTCCGCGACCGCACCTGGTCCGTGCGCGTCCCCCGCGACCTGCAGGAGCTCGCGCTGCGCGTCGATCGCACGGTCACACGCCTCTCGGTGGGCCAGCGCCGCTCGCCGTCGGTGAGCGAGATCGCCCGCGCGGTGGAAGTCTCCGAGGAGCAGGTGCTTGACGCGCTGGAGGCCGCCGCCGCCTATCGCGCCGCCTCGCTCGACGCGCCGCGTGCCGCGGTCGGGGGAGAGGAGGCGGGGGAGAGCATCGCCGACACGCTCGGCATGGAGGAGGGCGGCTTCCGGCGCGCGGAGGAGCACGCCATCCTCGAGCCGCTGCTGGCCCGCATCACCCCGCGGGAGCGCCTCGTGCTGCAGCTGCGCTTCGCGGAGGACCTCACGCAGGCCGAGATCGGCGAACGGATCGGCGTCTCGCAGATGCAGGTCTCCCGCCTGATCCGCCAAGCGCTCGTGCGCATGCGCGCCGGGGCCGGGGGCGAGTAGGAACAGGACGCAGGATCGCTGACACCGCTTGACATCGCTTGCGCGAGGGGGTCACACTGTGAGCCATGGCCCGTTCGATGTGGAAAGGCACGCTGACCTTCGGTCTGGTGAGCGTGCCGGTCAAGCTCTACACCGCCGTGAGCGAGCGCAGCGTGCGCTTCCACCAGCTGCACGCGACCGATCACGCGCGCATCGTGCAAAAGCGCTTCTGCGCCGCCGAGGAGGAGGAGGTCCCCTTCAGCGAGGTCGTCAAAGGCTACGAGATCGCCCCGGGCCGCCACGTGGTGATCGAGGCCGAGGAGTTCGCCGCGCTCGAACCGGCGTTCACGCGCACGATCGAGATCGAGGATTTTGTGCAGATGGAGGAGATCGATCCGATCCTCTTCGATCGTCCCTACTACCTGGTGCCCAATCGCGGCGGCGCTCGCTCATACCGGCTGCTGCTGCAGGCGATGCGCGACACCGACAAGGTCGCGATCGGGCGCGTCGTGCTGCGCTCGCGTCAGCAGCTCGTCGCGATCCATCCGCGCGCTGACGCCCTGGTGATGACCACGATGAACTTCGGCGACGAAGTGGTGCCCACATCCGAGCTGCACGAGCTGTACGAAGACAAGGTCGAGCTCAGCGACAACGAGCTCGAGATCGCCCATCGGCTCGTCGACTCGATCGCCCGGCCGTTCGACGCGGCCAACTACCGGGACACCTACCGTGAGGCGCTGCTCGACCTGATCGATCGCAAGGCCAGCGGCGAGCAGGTGGTGCTCGAACCGCCGCCGCGCGATCAACCCCTGGAGGCGCCCGACCTGATGAGCGCGCTGGAGGCCAGCATCGAACAGGTGCGCGCCCGCCGCGTGCGGGAAGAGGAGGTGCTTTCCGTGGACGGCACACCTCCCGCCAAACGCGCCAAGGCCCCGGCGAAAAGCAAGACGAAGCAGCCCCCGCGCAGCACGAAACAGCCTCAGCGCAGCACGAAGTAGCCCCCGCGCGGCACGAAACAGCCTCAGCACAGCATGAAGTAGCCCCCGCGCGGCACGAAGTAGTCCCGCGCGGCAGCTAAAAGGACAGCCCCAGAACCAGCTCCTCACCGGGGCCGTCGGGGGCGGCCTCGATCCGCAGCTGGTCGGTCATACGCTCCAACACACTGCCCACTCCGGGCAACACCGCATCCCCCACCAGCCTGCTCGCGGCCTGCTCGGCAAGCTCACCGACGCGCAGCTCGAACTGTCCTCCACGGGCGCTCACAGAGAAGGCGAGATGGCCGTCGGTGGAGTGGGTGGGGGCGTGGGCGCTGAGCGCGTCGCAGATCAGCATCGCGTCATCCATGCGGTCCATCGGGCAGTTGGCCCGCGCGAGCACGATCGACACCACCCTGCACAGCACCGGCCCCACCAGCGGTCCCTTGGCCAGACGCAGCGACGCTGAGCTCTCGTACGCGAGCTCCTCGCTGTGCAACGCCAGCTCCTCGCTCACCGGGCACCCGGGGTGTCGGCGGCGTCGAAGGCTGCCTCAGGCGACGGGTCGTCGTACCGGTGGGGGGCGTTGGTGAGGGAGAACGTCATGCGCACCTCGGTGCGCTCCTCATCGTCGCGCCCCAACTGCACGCTCTCGGTGAGCGAGGCGATCAGCGGCAGGCCGAGACCCAGGCCGGGGCTGTCCGGCCGCGGGCCGATGCCCTTGCCTTCGTCTCTGACCACCACCGTCAGCTCGTCGCCCAACAGCGTGGCGAACACCTCCATCGGCCCCTCCCGGCCGTCCGGGTAGGCATGGACGACGACGTTCGTACACGCCTCCGTCACCGCCAGGCGGATGTCAGAGAGGGTTTGGGCGTCCAGCGCGTAGGCATCCTCCAGCGCCCCAAAGGCGTGACGCACGATCGCGATGTTCTCCGCACGCGCCGGGAGGGCGATCTGCATATCCGGGGTCGTCATGTGTGTGCGTCTCCCAATGTGGTGCGGCGCGGATCCTGTCTTGGGTGATGGTGCCCTGCCGGCGCAGTTTTCACACGTCGAGCACTTCTCCGTCACGGCTCTGCGCTGAGCTGGAAGTCACCGATGGACGCTGTCGCAGGTGAGGATACGCGAGCCGCCGGGCGGACGTCCGGAGGGATGGACGCACGACCGGTGGACACTCCTCCTGGCGAGACGAGCGATGCGTAGAATCTACTGAGATAGGCTCTTGGGCGGTTGGGGGAAACGAATGCCCTCTCCGCCGGATCCGCGAGGCGGGGCGGACGCCCACATGAGCGGGCGCGGGACCCCTCTGAGAGCCCACTCGCACCCCAATCCACTGCTACGCTTCAGCCTCCGCCTCAGGTGCCCTCACCGCCTGCACGGGCAGACCCGTCTGTGCGGGAGGCACGGCCCTCCCAGGAGCACTGCCATGACTTCGCACACCAAGCAGCCGCCCAAGGCCGTTGGCCTCTACGACCCCCGCTTCGAGCACGATGCGTGCGGCGTGGGCATGGTCGCGCGCCTGGACAACGTGCCCTCCCACGAGGTGATCGCGCAGGCGATCCAAGCGCTCGAGAACCTCGAGCACCGCGGCGCCTCCGGCGCCGACCCCACGACGGGTGATGGCGCGGGGATCCTGATGCAGATGCCGGATGAGCTGTTGCGCGCCGTCGTGGACTTCGACCTGCCGCCACCCGGCCGCTACGGGGTCCTGATGTGCTTCCTGCCGCTCGAGCATGACGAGTGTGCACGCCTGCGTGAGCTGCTCGAGCGCACCACCCGCGCCGAGGGTCAGCGGGTGCTCGGCTGGCGCGAGGTGCCGGTTGACACCGCCTGTACGGGACGCACCGCGGGCGCCTGCCGCCCCGCGATCTGGCAGCTGTTCGTGGGGGCGGCCGAGCCACCTGCCGGCTCGCCCGCGCCGGCTCCCGCGAACGGGTTGGCTAACGGCGAGAAGCTTGCCGGTCGGGAGGGGGCTCAGCGCGGGCAACCGTTCGACCAGGACGCCTTCGAGCGCAAGCTGTTCGTGATCCGCCGCGTCTGCGAGCTCTCCGAGGAGAACGGTCTGTACGTGACCTCGAGCTCCTCGCGCACGATCAACTACAAGGGCATGCTGGTCTCCAACCAGCTCGCCGGCTTCTATCCCGACCTGCGCGACCCGCGCGCCAAGAGCGCGATGGCGCTGGTGCACTCGCGTTTCTCCACCAACACCTTCCCGAGCTGGGAGCTCGCGCACCCCTACCGCGTGATCTGCCACAACGGTGAGATCAACACCGTGATGGGCAACGTCAGCTGGATGCGCGCGCGCGAGTCGGAGCTGCAGAGCGAGCTGTTCGGGGAGGACCTCCACAAGATCCTGCCGATCGCCAAGGCCGGCGACTCGGACTCCGCGACCTTCGACCGCGTGCTCGAGCTGCTGATGCTCGCCGGCCGCTCGCTGCCGCACGCGGTGATGATGATGATCCCCGAGGCCTACCGCGAACGCGAGGACCTGCCGCAGGAGCTGAAGGGCTTCTACGCCTTCCACTCCTGCCTGATGGAGCCATGGGATGGGCCGGCGTCGGTGGCGTTCACCGACGGGCGGGTGATCGGCGCCACGCTCGACCGCAACGGCCTGCGGCCGGGGCGCTGGGTGGAGACCGTCGACGGCCTCGTCGTGCTCGGCTCGGAGATCGGCCTGCTCGACATCCCGCCGGAGCGCGTTCGGCGCCTGGGGCGTCTGCAGCCCGGCAAGCTGTTCCTCGTCGACCTCGAGCGGGGCCGCATCGTCGAGGATGGCGAGGTCAAGCGGGAGATCTCCACCCGCCGGCCCTATGGCGAGTGGTTTGTGCGCAACTCGGTGCACTTCGACGACCTCCCCCCGTCGGAAGCGGTGACGATCTCCGACCAGCCGCTGCACGCCCGCCAGCGCGCTTTCGGCTACACCCAAGAGGACCTGCGCGTGCTGCTCACCCCGATGGCGCGCGACGGCGCCGAGCCGGTCGGCTCGATGGGCAACGACCTCGCGCTCGCGGTGCTCTCCGACCAGGCGCCGCCGCTGTTCTCGTACTTCAAGCAGCTGTTCGCGCAGGTCACCAACCCGCCGATCGACCCGATCCGCGAGGAGATCGTGATGAGCCTCGCGACCTCGCTCGGCACCGAGCGCAATCTCTTCGACGAGACGCCCGAGCACGCCCACAAGCTGATCCTGCGCCAACCGATCCTGCTCAACCGCGAGCTCGAGACGCTGCGCCACGTGGCCCACGACGAGTTCTCCGCGCGCACGCTCGACATCACCTGGCCGATCGCGGAGGGCGCCGCGGGTCTGGAGCGGGCGCTCGATCGCCTGTGCGCGCACTCGCAGGAGGCGATCGCCGAGGGCGTCAACATCCTGATCCTCTCCGACCGCTCGATCGGGCCGTTGCGGGCGCCGATCCCCTCGCTGCTGGCGGTCTCCACCGTGCACCACCACCTCGTGCGCGAGGGCACCCGCCTGCGCGCCGGGATCGTGCTGGAGTCGGGCGAGCCCCGCGAGGTGCACCACTTCGCCACGCTGATCGGCTACGGCGTGAGCGCGATCAACCCCTATCTGATGCTGGAGACGCTCGACGAGCTCGCCTACCGAGGGTTGATCGAGCGTCCGGCCAACGGCTCCGCGGCGAGCGTGCTCAGCTCCGAGGAGGCGTCGCAGAACGTCGTCAAGGCGATCGGCAAAGGGCTTTTGAAGACGATCTCCAAGATGGGCATCTCCACGATCCAGTCCTACCGCAGCGCGCAGATCTTCGAGGCCGTCGGCCTTTCCCGCGAGCTGATCGACCGCCACTTCACCGGCACCGCCTCGCGGATTGGCGGCGTCAGCCTGCCCGAGCTCGCGCAGGAGGCGCTGGAGCGCCACGCCCGCGCCTATCCATCTCCGCACGACGACATCCTCCCGGTGGGCGGGGTGTATGCGTGGCGGCGTGACGGGGAGCGCCACATTTGGAACCCCGAGACGATCGCGCTCGTCCAGCACGCCGTGCGCGCCACCGACGACGCCCAGGTTGGCGCCGCGCTGGCCGGGGACGAGCAGGCGCACGCGTCGGTGCGCGAGAGCTCCGCCTACGCCAGGTACCGCGAGTATGCGCAGGCCGTCAACGAGGACGCCGCGCGCCGCGCCACGCTGCGTGGGCTGCTGGAGTTGAGGAGGGCCGGTCGTGAGCCGATCGCGCTGGAGGAGGTCGAGCCGGCGAAGGAGATCGTCAGGCGCTTCTGCACCGGCGCGATGTCCCTCGGCTCGATCTCGCGCGAGGCGCACGAGACGCTGGCGATCGCGATGAACCGCCTGGGCGGAAAATCCAACACCGGCGAGGGCGGCGAGGACGCTATGCGCTTCACGCCCGACGCGAATGGCGACGATCGCCGCTCCAAGATCAAGCAGATCGCGTCCGGGCGCTTTGGCG
>CAYNGQ010000417.1:0-2759 GCA_964396735.1 uncultured Solirubrobacteraceae bacterium
GGGCAGCTCGCGCACCCCGCCGCGGCGCAGGCGCTCGGCGACGCCCGCCGCCATCCCCTCCCCGGCCCATGCGCCCCACGCGATCGAGCTCGCGGGCAGGCCGCGCTCGTGACGATGCTCGGCGAGCGCGTCCAGGTAGGCGTTGCCCGCCGCGTAGGCGCCCTGCCCGCCACTGCCGAGCGTGCCCGCGATCGAGGAGAACAGCACGAACGCCGAGAGCTCGGCCCCCTGCGTCAGCTCGTGCAGGTGCCACGCCGCGTCGACCTTCGCGCGCAGCACGCCGCGCAGGCGCTCGGCCGTCAGCCCGTCGAGCAGGCCGTCGTCCAGCGCGCCGGCGACGTGGAACACGGAGTTCAGCGGATGCTCCGCGGGCACCTCGTCCGCGAGCAGACGTTCGAGGCTGGGGCGATCGGCGACGTCGCACGCCGCCACGCTCACGCTCGCGCCCAGCTCACGGAGCTCGGCGGCGAGCTCCGCCGCGCCCGGCGCGCGCGGTCCGCGGCGGCTGGCGAGCAGGATGTGCTCGACGCCGCCGCGCGCCAGCCAGCGCGCGAGGTGCGCACCCAGCGCGCCGGTGCCCCCGGTTACCAGTGCAGTTCCCCGTGGCGCATACCCCACCCCCGCCGCGGTGCGACCCGCCGACGCGGGGCCCGCCGCCGCATGCGCCAGCCGACTCGCGAACAGGCCGCCGGAGCGCACCGCCACCTCGTGCTCGTGCTCGCCCTCCGCGTCGGCGAGCACGGCACCAAGGCGTTCGAGCTCGTGCCGGTCGGGGTGTGCGGGCAGATCGATCAGGCCGCCCCAGCGGTCGGGCTCCTCCAGGCCGGCGACGCGGCCGAGGCCCCACACCTGCGCCTGCGCGGGACTGGTCAGCGGATCGCCGGCGCCAACCGACACGGCGCCGCGGGTCACGCACCATAGGGGCGCGCCCACGCCGGCGTCGCCGAGCGCCTGGATCAGCGCGAGCGTGGCCGCCACGCCCGGCGCGGTGTCAGCGTGTCGCGGTCCCTCACCGTCACCCAGCGCGAGCAGCGACAGCACCCCGCCCACCTCCAGGCCGTTCCCGGCGTCCTCCTCGCCGGCACGCTCCCCGATGGCTCCACCGCCGGCGCCCTCCCCCTCGCCGGTGCGCTCGCCGGTGGCGTCGTCGCCGTCACCCTCCGGGCGCAGCGCGCGCAGCCGGCCCGCCAGCTCATCGCGAGCGGCGGCGCTCGCGACCTCCACCACCACGGGCCGCGCGCCGCGCGCCGCGAGCGCATCGACGACGCCGGCGAGCAGCTCGCGCTCGGTGAGTCCGGCCGCCACGACCACCGGCCACACCCCCGCGAGCGCCCCAACCCCGCGCTCGCCCACCGGCCGCCACCGCATGCGGTAGCGCCAGCTGTCGCCGCCCGCTTCGGCGACCTGCTCGGTGAGCCAGTAGCGCTCGCGCTGGAAGGCGTAGGAGGGCAGCTCCACGCGCCGGGCGCCGAGCCCCGCGAACGCCTGCCCCCACTGCACTTCGACACCCCGTGCCCACGCCGCGCCCAACCCCGTGAGCAGCGAGCGAGCCTCCTCGCGCCCTTCGCGCAGCAGCGGCGCCGCCACGGCCTGCGCATCCTCGATGCACTCTTCGACCAGCGCGCTCAGCACCCCCGCCGGGCCCAGCTCCAGGAAGCAGCCTACGCCCTGCGCGCGCAGCCAGGCGGCGCCGTCGGCGAAGCGCACCGTGCCGCGCACGTGACGGACCCAGTAGTCGGGGCTGCACAGCTCCTCGCTCGTGGCCAGACCACCCGACAGGTTGGAGACCAGCGGAGTGCGCGGCGGGCTGTAGGAGATCCCCGCCGCGACCCGCTCGAACTCCTCGAGCATCGCGTCCATCCGCGGCGAGTGGAAGGCGTGGCTGACGGCCAGGCGCTTGGTGTTGCGCCCCCGCTGCCGCCAGATCTCGGCGAGCTCCAGCAGCGCGTCCTCGTCGCCGGAGAGCACGACCGCCTCGGGAGCGTTGACCGCCGCCAGCGCCACCCGCTGCTCCCAGCCAACCAGGCTCGCGCACGACTCCAGCCCCTCCTGCTCCGAGGCTTCGAGCGCCAGCATCGCGCCACCCTGCGGCAGCGCGCCCATCAGCCGCCCGCGCGCCGCCACCAGCCGGCAGGCGTCCTGGAGCGAGAACACGCCCGCCACGTGCGCCGCCGCCAGCTCGCCGATCGAGTGGCCGATCAGGAAGTCGGGACGCACGCCCCACGCGTCGAGCAGGCGGTGAAGCGCCACCTCCAGCGCGAACAGCGCCGGCTGCGCCAGCGCCGTGCCGTCCAGCGCGCCATCGCCGGCTCCACCGGTGCCGTCCTCCGGCGATTCCTCAGCGACCTCGCCCTCACCAAACACCACCCCACGCAGCGGGCGCTCCAAATATCGATCCAGCTCGGCGCACACCTCGTCGAACGCCGCCGCAAACGCTCCGCACGTCTCGTACAGCTCCCGACCCATACCGACCCGCTGCGCGCCCTGGCCGGTGAACAGGAACGCTGTCTGCCCCTCCACCACGCGACTGGGCGGGGGCCCGATCACCACGTTGCCGGCCGCGCTGCCGCCGGCGAGCGCCACGAGACCGTCGAGTAGTTGCTCGCGGTCGGCGCCGAACACCACCGCCCGCTGCTCCAGCGCCGCGCGCGCCGTGAGCGACAGCGCCACGTCGGCCGCGTCCACCTCGCTGTCCGCCAGGAACCGGTGCAGACGCCGCGCCTGCGCCTGCAGGGCGCTGCCGCGGCCCGACACGACCC
>CAYNGQ010000418.1:0-1807 GCA_964396735.1 uncultured Solirubrobacteraceae bacterium
TGTCGTAAGCCGCGACTGGTGTCGTGCGTGATACCTGTGGCGATGAGCTGCCACAACCTGCCCACGGCGCGCTAAGTTGAGCGGGTAAGTCAAGCAGCCGCGGAGGGAGACCTTCGAGGAAAGTCCGGACATCACAGGGCAAGGTGGTCGATCTATCGACCCGGGGAAACCCGCGGGAAAGTGCCACAGAAACAAACCGCCGACGCCGGCCGTCCCACGTGAACGGCCGGCGGGCAAGGGTGAAATGGTGCGGTAAGAGCGCACCAGCGTCGCGGTGACGCGACGGCTGGGCAAACCCCACCCGATGCAAGGCCAAACCGGACCGTTTGCAGGCTGCCCGCCAAGGTCCAGGTAGGCCGCTTAGATGGATGGTTGCTCACGACAGAATCCGGCTTATCGACCTGCTAAGGGAAAGCCCCGCTCCGGCGGGGCTTTCCTATGGTGCTCGCAGCGAGCAGGAAAGTCTCCTCGTGCGATCCCTCGCTCTCGACCGATCGCCTCCCGCGCTACCCTGCCCGGGCAATGCGTTTCGCGGTGAAGTTCCTCGGCTGCAAGGTCTCGCACGCGGACGCGATGCTCGCCCGCCGGGCGTTGTTGGAGGCGGGGCACGTGGAGGCGCCGGAGGAGGAGGCGGATCTACATGTGATCAACACATGCTGCATCACCGGCGAGGCGGAGGCGAAGTCCCGACAGTCGGTGCGCCGCTCGTTGAAGGCTGGCGCGCGCGAGGTGTACGTGAGCGGCTGTGCCGTGAACCTGCGAGCGGCTCAGTTTGAGGAGATCGAGGCGGCAGTGCGCCCGTTCACGGGCACCGCGGAGGACGTGGCCCAGGCGATGGCGGGCGCGCTCGGAGGATGCGTGGATCTGGAGCACCAGCCGCTGGTGGGCCGCGCGCAGCTGGGTTCGCCTGTTGGCAGCACGCGGCGAGGTGCGTCGGTAGGGCACACGCAGCACCCGCTGGGCAGCACCGCGCAACAGCCCCCACCTACCGACCCCGCGCAGCTCCCGCGGCTGGAGACCCGCTCGGCGTCGGCACGCACACGGGGCTTCGTGAAGGTGCAGGACGGCTGCGACTGCCACTGCGCCTACTGCATCATCCCCACGGTGCGGGGCGCGGCGCGCTCGCGCCCGGCGGCCGCGGTGCTGGAGGAGGTGAGGGCCCGCGTGCGCCAAGGCCAGCCCGAGGTGGTGATGACCGGGATCAGCGTGGGCGACTACCGCGACCCGCAGGATGGGTGGGAGCTCGGCGAGCTGATGATGCAGGCCGCCAGGGTCGAGGGCGTGGAGCGGGTGAGGCTCTCCTCGGTGGAGGTGATCCACGTGCGCGACTCGCTGATCGAGGCGTTGCGGGAAGAGCCGAAGGTGTGCCCGCACCTGCACGTGCCGATGCAGTCGGGCGACGACGGCGTGCTGCGGGCGATGGGGCGTCACTACACCGCGCGGGAGTACATGGAGGCGATCGCATCGCTGCGCGAGGCGGTGCCTGAGGTCAACGTGACCACCGACATCATCGTCGGCTTCCCCAACGAGGATGAGGCGGCGTTCGAGCGCACGCTCGAGCTGGTGGGCGAGGCAGAGATCAGCCGGGTGCACGCCTTCTCCTACTCGCCGCGCCCCGGCACGGTCGCGGAGGCACTCGGCGACAGGGTGCCGCCGCAGGAGAAGAAGCGCCGCTCGCAGGTCCTGAGGGGTCTCTCGGAGGTGCGCTCGCGCCACCGTCGCGCGGAGAAGCTCGGCGGGCGGGAGTGTGTGCTGGTGGACAAGGTGGCGCCGACGCAGTGCTCGGGGTACACGGCCGACTACACGC
>CAYNGQ010000419.1:0-3158 GCA_964396735.1 uncultured Solirubrobacteraceae bacterium
CGGGTGCCCCAGCGGGGAGCGGGATCGTGTCGGTGACGACGATCTGCTCGAGCCGCGAGGCTTGCAGATGGTCCCACGGCTCGCCCGAGAACACGCCGTGAGTGGCGGCGGCGTACACGCGCCGAGCGCCGGCGTCGTACACGGCCTCGGCGGCTGCCCGGAGGGTGCCGGCCGTGTCGATGATGTCGTCGACAAGGACCGCGGTCTTGCCGCGCACGTCGCCGATGATGTACCCGATCTCCGCCACCTGCTGGTTCGGCCGCTCCTTGTTGAGGATGGCCAGGTCGGCGCCGATCTTCTGCGCGAACTGCTTGTTCAGCTTGACCCGGCCGGCGTCGGGCGCCACCACCACGAGGTCGGAGAGGCCGAGGTCCTCGAAGTACTGGGTGAGCATGAACAGCGCGGTCATGTGGTCGACCGGTTTCTGGAAGAAGCCCTGGATCTGGCCGGCGTGCAGGTCCATCGTCAGCACCCTGTCGGCCCCCGCCGCCTCCAGCATCCGCGCCACCAGGCGCGCGGAGATCGGCTCGCGTGGCGCGGACTTCTTGTCCTGGCGCGAGTACCCAAACCAGGGGGTGACGGCAATCACGCGGTGGGCGGAGGCGCCGACGGCGGCGTCGATCATGAACAGCAGCTCCATCAGCGAGTCGTTGGCCGTCACCCCCGTGTGGGGGTTGCCGCAGGTGGACTGCACGATGAATACGTCGGCGCCGCGGATCGATTCGTCGTAGCGGCAGTAAACCTCGCCGTTGGAGAACGTCTTCAGCGTCACCGGCCCAAGATCCATCTGCAACTTGTCGGCGATGTCCACCGCCAGCTGCGGGCTGGCGCGCCCGGCGAACAGCATCAGCCGCTTGTTGTAATCGATCGGCAGACTGGTCGCGGCGCTCGCGCGTGTATCCATCGCGCTACTCATTGCTCCTCGGAGTGTAAACGCCGATGACGCGGCATCGTGTTCATGGGGATTTTTGGGGATCGTCCGCGTGGGCAGGCTGGGCAACGGGCGCCTGGGCGCTGGGCATCGTGCCCAGCGGCGAGGCGGTCTGCTCCGCCCGCTCGTCCTCACGTCTCTGTGTGTACCCCTCGCGGTTGACCTGCCGCGCACGGGCCACCCCCAGCGCGCCGGGCGGGACGTCCTCGGTGATCACCGAGCCCGCCGCGGTGTAGGCATCGTCACCGACTGTCACCGGGGCAACGAGCGCGGTGTCCACCCCTCCGCGTACGCGCTTGCCGATCGTCGTGCGGTGCTTTGCGTGGCCGTCGTAGTTGGCGGTGATCGTGCCGGCGCCGAGATTGGCGCGCTCGCCGACGTCGGCGTCGCCGATGTAGGAGAGATGCGGAACTTTCGCCCCGGGACCGATCGCGGAGTTCTTCACCTCCACGAACGTCCCCACCTTGGAGCCCTCCCCAAGCACTGCGTCGGGACGCAGGTAGGCGAACGGGCCGACGCTTGCGCCGTCCCCCACCACGGCCCGCTCGAGCCACGAGACCCGCACCGCCGCGCGCTCGCCGATCCGCGAGTCGATCGCGGTGGTGTGCGGCCCTACGGTTGCGCCCGCGCCGACCTCGGTGGTGCCGCGCAGCGCGGTGCCGGGCTCGATGCGGGCATCCTGGCCGATCCGCACGTCCACGTCCACCCACGTGGCGAGCGGGTCCACGACCGTCACGCCGGCGCGCATATGCCGCTCGAGGACCGCGCGCTGCGCGAGCGCCCGCACCTGGGCGAGCGCCACGCGGTCGTTGACGCCGAGCACAAGGTTGGGGTCGTCGACGGCGTGGGCGAGTACCGCGGCGCCGTCGGCGCGCAGCAAGTCGAGCACCTGCGGCAGGTACAGCTCGCTCTGGGCGTTGTCGGCGCTCAGCCGCGGCAGCGCCGCCAGCAGCGCCGCGCCGTCGAATGCGTAGATGCCTGTGTTGACCTCACGGATCTCGAGCTCCGCCGCGGTGGCGTCTCCCTCCTTCTTGGTCTCTACCACGCGCGCCACCGCGCCGTGCTCGTCGCGCACCACACGGCCATAGCCGCGCGGGTCGTCCAGCACCGTGGTGGCCATCGTCGCCACCGCTCCACTCGCATTGTGGGCCGCCACCAGCTCGGCGATCGCCGTGGCGCTCACCAGCGGCACATCGCCGCTCAGCACAACCACCGGCGCCCCGGGGTCGATCGCCCGCGCAGCCGCGATCACCGCGCCGCCGGTGCCGTTGGAGACAGGTTGCACCACCAGCTCGACGCCCTCCGGCAACACCCCTGCCAGCGGCTGAGCCGGCGAATCCACCACCACCACCTTGCCGGCCCCCGCCTCCAGCGCGGCGACCACCGGCCATAGCCCCATCGGCCGGCCACACAGCTCGTGCAGCACCTTCGGCACGTTCGAGCGCATGCGTGTTCCCTGCCCGGCGGCCAGGACAACAACTGTGGGTGCGGTCGTTGCGGTCATAGCTCACACCATCGGCACTGGGGGATCATCACACTAGTCCTCCCCTCCGGGGATCCCGGCCGCGCGCGGCGGACGGAGAGTCGTCATTCAATCGCCTTCCCCTCCAGGATCCTTGCCTCGCAGCGCGGACGGAGGGATCGTCTATTTCAATCGTCCTCCCCTCCGGGGATCCCGGCCGCGCGCAGCGCGGACGGAGGGGGTGCGCAGCAGAGGCTGGGGGGCAGGGACTCGAACCCCGATTCTCAGGACCAAAACCTGATGTCCTGCCGTTGGACGACCCCCCAAGGGGATTTCATCGTAGCCATCACGATCGTCGCGAGCCCCGCGGCACGCGCCCTGCGCCGGCGCCGGCCTCCGAGGCGGGGCCGCCGGTGTGGGCGATGCCGAGCACACGCATCGCCTTCAGCCCGAGCGAGAGCTTCTCGCGGCCATCGCTGGAGCCGACGTCCAGGCCGGAGAGCTCGCGCACGCGCTCGAGGCGGTAGTAGATCGTGTGGCGGTGCGTGAAGAGGCGCTGGGCGGTTCCGGCGACGTTGCCGTCGGCGTCGAGGAAGGTCTCGAGGGTCTGGACGAGGTCGGTCTCGTACTGCTCGTCGTAGGCGACGAGCGGCTCGACGGTCTCGGCGTAGAAGCGCTGCAGCTCGCTGGGGTTCTCGCTCATCGCGGACAGCAGCAGCCGGTAGGCACCCGTCTGGTCGAACGCGAGCGCGGGGCCGTCGGGTG
>CAYNGQ010000420.1:0-5815 GCA_964396735.1 uncultured Solirubrobacteraceae bacterium
TTCGCCGCCGAGCGAGTCGCCGGGGTAGGCGCTCGGGGTGGCTTCCAGGGCGGAGAAGAATTGTTCTCCAACCAGGCTGAGCCCGCCGGCTTTGGCGGCGTAGAAATACTCGCGGGCGATGCCCTTGCTCACGTCGGCCACAAGGCTGCGCAGCGCCACCTTGGCGTGGAAGTGCGCCTCGTCGGTCGCCGTCAGCGTCGCGGAGCTCCCGCTCGCGGGGGTCGTTCCTTCGGGGTCCATCACCGCCGCCTTGCCGATGCCGAGGTTGTACTCGGTCACCCACTCCTGCGGCGGGGTGCCGCCCGCCGGGCCGACTTCGCGGCCGTGGGGGAAGCCGTAGATGTCGGTGGTGAAGGGCGCGAGGTCGCGAATCAGCGTCTCGGTGTGCGTCGCCGTGAGGGTCACCTCGGGGAACAGCGATTGGTAGGTGGGGATGAAGAACGGCGTTTCCGAGCCCTTTTCCATGTCCCGTTCGCCGAACGCGTTGAGCGGGACGATGTTCTTGAAGGCATAGCCGGATGGGAAGCTCTGCAGGCCCGCGTAGGGATGCTTGCTGAGCGCGGTGAGGCCGGCGGGCGTGCCCGCGCCGGAGGGGAAGGGGCTCTGGCTGGCGAAGCCGTCGGTGATGCCAACCGCCGGCGAGATGCCGTTGGCGGGATTGCGCACATAGGCCACCGTTTCGCGCAGCAGCGCTTTGATCACCGCCAGCGTCACCTGGCCTTTGGTCATTTCTTCGGGTGCTTCCGCCGCGGCTTCGGCGCCGTATTCCGGTTCGGAGTCGGTTTCCGCTTCGGGGTTCCCTGCCGCCGCCACGGCCGGTTCGCTGCCCGGCGAGTAGTAGTGTTCGGAGTTCAGGAACTGTGAGCCGAAGCCCAGCTCGTTCCAGATCTCCAGGTCGTAGCCTTCCGGCCCGACGACGCTCGCGGCCAGCTTGCACACCGTGCTCACATAGCTCAGCCACCCGGCGAGGGTTTCCTGGAACAGGGGGTTGGGCTGGCCGTTGGCGAGGGTCGGGCGTGTGAACGGCGCATACCGCAGCGTGGTGCCCGGGTGCGTGCCGGCCGCGAGGGCTTCGGGCAGCGGTGCGGAGAGGGTGGCGAGGCCGCCCTCTCCGACGGAGGTGATCAGGATGTCGGGCTCCCCGCCGAAGGTGAGGCCGTCGAAGCCGGTCTTGCCGGGCACAACCTCCGCGGCGCTCGAGGGAGCGAGGGTGACGGTCTGAGCGCCGGCCGGCGCGGAGGAGGTCGTTTCCAGAATCAGATGCTTGGAGGGAGCCGGGTCGCCGCTGTTGGCGTTGAGCAGGATCAGCGGCCGCAGGCCGTGGTTGTGCAGCGCGCTAAGCACCGTGCGAATGGTGGATTCGTCGAGGAACTTGGTCGGTTCCTGGTAGGAGAGCGAGTCCCACCCGATTTCCCGGCGCGCCAGCGTGAAGCCGCTGTCGTGCAGCAGCTGCGCGGTCGCTTCGGCCTTTGCCGAGCCGACGTTGAAGTTGATGCCGAGGGCGTTCGACAGCCGCGAGGCCGGCCAGGTGTCGAGGTAGGCCCGCCACGGCTGAATCCAGAACGAGCTCGCCCCGAACGGCACGTCGGTGAGGAACCGCGAGTCGATCGGATCGCTCACCACGCCGTCGGTTTCGCCAAGCAGGTTGCCGTCCGCTTCGCTGGGGCCCGTTTCATGGATTGTGCGATCTTCGCCCGAGGAGCCCGACGCGGAGGATCCCGGTGTGGAGGGATTGCTGTGCGCGCCCGTGCCCGGCGCGCCGAGTGAGACTTCGGGCGGGGCGTAGAACGGCCCGCCGCCCGCGGTGTGCGATCCACCGGTTGTGGCCGCGTGCGAAGACCTCCTCGTGCGCCCGTTCGCGCGCGCGGCTGGGTGCTTGACCGTGCGCTCGTCCGTGCAAGCCCGCGACCGAGGGCGGTGCTCGCTCGTTCCGTGGGGCCTGCGCGCGCACCGCTCGGCGACCGCTCCCCTGGCGCCGACCGCCGGCGAGTGCGCGGCAGCCGAGGTCGGCCCGAGGAGGAGGAGGCCGAGGGTGAGTGCCGCGGCGCTGAGGAGCGAAGCGGGTAGGGCACGGAGGAGCCAAGCCGGTGCGGCGCCGAGGAGCGAAGCGGGCAGGGTTGGCCAGCGAGAGCGTGGTGGCCAGCGAGAGTGCGTTGCTCGGCGAGAGCGTGTTGGCGGTGCGATCGGCATGTCGCGGAAAGAGCAGGCTGGAGCGGGGCCTTCCGCTGGATCGATCGACCTTCCGTCCAGGGCGCTTGACCGGAGTGGGCCGCGGCGGACGTACGTATGCTTCCGGCGGATGTCCGCCCGGGCGCACAACGAGCTTGCACCCGAGCGTGTCGATCCGCTCGAGCGACGTTCCAAGCCTCGGCTGCTGCTCGTGACTCCCGATTTTCCCCCTGCTCGCGGGGGGATTCAGGTGCTTGTCCACCGGCTGGCGATTGGTTTGGGGGGCTTCGAGACGAAGGTGCTCGCGCTCGACTCCGAGGGTGCGCGCCGCTATGACGCCGCCAGCGGGATTGCCACCCGACGGGTGCCTGCGATCTCCCGGCCGGGAGCGGCGCGCAACCTCGCGCTCAACGCCGCCACGCTGGCGGAGGCGGCGCGGTTTCGTCCCGATGTGATCCTCAGCGCGCACATCGTCGCCAGCCCCGCGGCGGCGGTCGTACGGCGCCTGCACGGCGCGCCCACGGTGCAGTACTTCTACGCCAACGAGATCCTCGACAAACCGAGGCTCGCGGCGTTTGCGGCGCGGCGAGCCGACAGGACGATCGCGATCAGCGCCTACACGGCGAGCCTGATCGCGGCGTCCGGGGCACCGGCGGCCCGCATCAGCGTGATCCCTCCGGGGGTGGACCTGCCCGCCCCGATTTCCTCGGTGGCCGATCTCTCCGCCCCGACCGGGCCCGATCTCTTCGCCCCGACCGGGCCCGATCTCTCCGCCCCGATCCCCCTGGGGGTCGGTCTGCCCGCCGATCCTCGCTCGGAGTCTCCGCCCCCGACCGTCGAGGACCCCCACTCCATGGCTCCACCAGCCGAGCGCCCGACGATTCTGACGATCGCCCGCCTGCACGACCGCTACAAGGGCCACGACGTGCTGATCGAGGCGCTCGCGCGGGTACGCGCGCAGGTGCAGGATGTGGAGTGGGTGGTGATCGGCGACGGGCCGTTGCGCACCGAGTTGGAACTGCTGGCGCGCTCCGCGGGGGTCGCCGATGCGGTGCGGTTTCTCGGCTCGCTCTCCGACGAGCAGCGCGACCACTGGCTGCGGCGTGCCGATCTGTTCGCGATGCCCAGCCGCCTGCCCGGCGGGCACCTCGCCGGGGAGGGCTTTGGCATCGTCTATCTGGAGGCCGCTGCCTACGGCAAGCCGGTGCTGGCCGGCAACGTTGGCGGAGCGCTAGATGCGGTCGCCGACGGCGAGAGTGGGCTGCTCGTCGACCCCACCGACCCGGAGGCGGTGGCGAGCGCGATCGTCAGGCTGCTGCTCGACCGCGAGCTGGCACGACGGTTGGGCGCGGTGGGAGCGGAGCGGGCGCGCCGGTTCGCTTGGCCGATGATCTGCGAGCGCGTCGAAGCGCTGCTGTTCGAGACATTCGCAGCGGCGCCACCGGTTGGCCGATGACAAGCCCTTCACACGCCGCCATTCGGTTGCCGTCCGAGCTGCATGGAAGTGCGACCGATCAAACACGAGCACGCCCGCGTGGTGGGGTGCTTGGCCGCCGTCGGGCGATTACAAGCCGTTCACAGTCTCACACGGGTGAGGCGGTAGGTTGCGCGGCTCTCCCACACCCTTTTTTGGGGGTGCACGGGCAAGTTTTGGGGGGCACGGGCAAGGAAGCGGGCGGCAATGGATGGATCTGGCGGCGACAAATCGAGCAATGACATAGTGGGCGGGCGTTGGCGCCGCCGTGGGCCAGTGTGCGCCGCGCTGGTGGTCGCGGTGCTCTGCGCGGCGGCGTTCGGGGCCGTCTCGCAGGCGAGCGCCCCCAGTGCGCTCGTCCAGCAGGGTTCCAAGCTGACCGGTAGCGAAGCGGCCGTCAAGGACGACTTCGGTCGCGCCGTTGCGCTCTCGGCCAATGGCGAAACCGCGCTGATCGGGATCCCGCGCGAGGGCGGTGAAGCCGGCGCGGCGCTGGTGCTCGTCCGCTCGGGCTCGGGGTGGACGCAACAAGCGACGTTGACGAGCGGCGAAGTGGGGGTGGACGAAGGTCACTTCGGCCACAGCGTGGCGCTCTCCGCCGATGGCGACACGGCGCTCGTCAGTGCGCCCGCGATCGACCAGGGCGTCGGCGCGGTGTGGGTGTTCACTCGCTCCGGCTCCACCTGGACGCCGCAGGCGAAGCTCACGGGCGCGGGCGAGTTGGATGGGGGCCACTTCGGCTCTGGTCTGGCGCTCTCCGCCGACGGCGATACCGCCGTGGTTGGCGCTCCCAACGACGATCGTGATCTCGGCGCGGCGTGGATCTTCTCGCGCGCGGGCTCCACCTGGACGCAACAGGGCGAAAAGCTGACGGGTGGCAACGAGAGCGGCCCAGCCGAGTTTGGCCGCTCGGTGGCGCTCTCCGCGGACGGTGACACCGCGCTGGTGGGGGGTCCCTGCGACGACGGGCTGATCGGCGCGGTGTGGGCATTCTCGCGTTCGGGCTCCACCTGGGCGCAGCAGGGCGCGAAGCTGACGGGTGGCGAAGAGAGCGGGGAAGCTCACTTCGGCGACAGCGTGGCGCTCTCCGCGGACGGCGACACCGCGCTGGTGGGGGGCCGCCAGGACGGCGGCAAAGCGGGCGCCGCGTGGGTGTTCGCGCGCTCGGAATCGGCCTGGGCGCAGCAGGGCGCGAAGCTCACCGCGAGCGGCGAGAGCGGCACGAGCGAACTCGGTTGGAGCGTGGCGCTCTCCGCCGACGGCGAAACGGCGCTGATCGGCGGTTTGCGCGACGAAGGCTATGCTGGCGCCGCGTGGGTGTTCGCGCGCTCGGGCGCGACCTGGGCGCAGCAGGGCGAAAAGCTCACCGGCGGCGGTGAGAGCGGCAAGGGCTGGTTTGGCTCGAGCGTGGCGCTGTCCGCCGAAGGCACGACCGCGATGATCGGCGGTGTGGCCGACGACGGGAGGGCGGGGGCCGTGTGGGTGTTCGGACCGTCTGCGGCGGGGGGGAGCGGAGGGCCGCCATCGGGTGGCGATCCTCCCTCGGGCGGGACTTCGGGCGCGGGAGGGTCTGGGGCAGGGGGGCCGAGCTCGACCGGCGGCTCGTCGGTAAACAACTCGGCTGGGCAGGGCGTGGGGGCGTTCAAAGCGGCGGGAGGCACGGTGGTGCTGGTGAGCCGATCCCTGCCGGTGTGGAGCGGTCGCGCGACGGTCAGGCTGCGGTGCACCGCGCCGGTGGCCTGCCGAGGCCGTCTCACGCTGGCGCTCACGGTCTCGGCGCGGGCCAAAGCCGCGCGACGAACGAGGACGGTCGTGATCGCCAGTGCCCGCTTTTCGATCTCGCGCGAGCGGACGATCGCCAGCAGGTTGCGGCTCGACGCCGCCGGTCGATTGAAGTTGCGCACTGCCCGCGGGCGGCTGCACGCGCGCCTTGGGATTCACGTCTCCGCTCCCGACCCCCGGGGCGTGCGGACGTACGCCGTCAAGCTGGTGCGCGAGCGCCCGCGGCAGGTGAAACACAGGTGAAGATTGAGTGAAGGAGTGGGTTGCTGCAGGCGCGCTTGGGAGTTGGGGCGGTGGAAAAGCGTTTACCTGCAAGCCACTTGTGGCGACTCGGGTTCATCTCGGTGAAGGCCGAGTGAAAAGCAAGTGAAAAACATGTGTCGGGCGGTC
>CAYNGQ010000421.1:0-3301 GCA_964396735.1 uncultured Solirubrobacteraceae bacterium
GAGACAGGCTGTCTCCTGGCGCGCGACCCCGACACCGTGCGCGCTCCCGACGCGGCATTCATCTCCAAGAAGCGCGCGGACGAGGTCGGCCAGACCGTGAAGTTCTGGCCGGGTGCGCCGGAGCTCGCCGTGGAGGTGGTATCGCCCAGCGACACCTTCCACGAGGTGGAGGATAAGGCGCTTGAATGGCTTGCAGCCGGCGCAATCGCGGTGCTCGTGATCGATCCCGCCAAACAGACGGTGACCGTCTACCGGGGCAAGGGCGACGCGCGTGTATACGACATCGGGGAGATCGTCGACCTGAGCGATGCCGTGCCGGACTTCAGTGTCGCGGTTGCAGAACTGTTCGCCTGAGGTCACGCCATATTTCAAAGACGCGTTCTGAGGTCGCGCGCGTCGGCCGATGTGGTCCGGCTCTGGACCTGCGGCCCGGGCTACCGGACGCCCGCCGGCTCCGGGTCGGCCACGGCGGCGCTCTCCGGCGCCGCGGCTGCCGGCAGCGAGGCCCCTCCGTCGTCCTTCCCGCTCCGTTGCCGCGCGAACGCCAGCCAGGCGAGGCCACTGGCGAGCAGCGTGGCGCAGAGGATCCAGCCGAGCGCGGTCGTTTCCACGCCCACGTACTTCAGGCCGGAGGCGAAGATCACGAACGCGATCGCGGGGCGGACATAGCGGTCGGGCATCGTGGAGGAGAAGCGCGAGCCGACGTACACCGCGGGGACGCTGCCGATGATGAGCGAGGTGGTGACGCCGAAGTCGACGTGGCCGAAGGCGAGCGCCCCGAGCGCGGCGGCGAGCGTCAGTGGGACGGCCTGGGTGAGGTCGGTACCGACCAGCTGGCTGGCCCCCAGGGCGGGGTAGAGGAACAGCATCATCACGATCATCAGCGAGCCCGAGCCGACCGAGGTCATGCCCACGATCAGGCCGCCCACGATCCCGATTGCCACGGTCGGCAGCGGGCGGGGGACAACCTCGTGCACGACGGCTGTGCGCGTGTTGCCGGAGCGGCGGTCGAGCGCCATCCGCAGCACCATCGCGCCGGCGCCGACCAGCAGCGCCGCGCCGAGCACGATCTCGATTTTTTCCTGGTCCATCTTCGAGCCACCCATCAGGTGCAGCAGGTAGGCGCCGAGGAACGCAGCGGGCACCGAGCCCAGCACCATCCAGCCCACCAGCTTGAAGTTGACGGTGCGCGCGCGCATGTGCACACCCGCCCCAACCGGGCGCATCACGACGGCGGCGACGAGGTCGCTGGAGATCGCCGTGGAGGGGGTGATCCCGAACAGCAGGATCAGCATCGGGCTCATCAGCGCGCCGCCGCCGGCGCCGGTCATGCCGACCAGCAGCCCCACGATGGCGGCCCCGAGGACTATGTATGGATCTACGTGCATGGCGAGAGCGGGTGTTTTCAGGAGCTACCCGCGAACACTTCTTTATACCAAGTCGATTGACGAAGTAATGCCGATCGGTCAACTCGGGTTTGTCGAGATGGCCGCTCCGCTCAGAACGTGCTCGGCGGCGCGCTCGCTTCGACCTGCGCGCCGGAGGCGCTGCCGATGAACAGCACCTGGAAGGGGCTGTTGCCGTGCGCAGAGACCTTGCTGAGAACTGCCCGCCCAGCCGCCACGATCCGCCCGCCGCGGCGGGCGATCCCGTAGACGACGAGTTCGCGCTGGGTCACCGCGGAATCGTTGTGGATGGTCCCCGCCACGCCGCTGGTGCCGCCTTCTTCGTCGGCGTGCACGCCCGTGAGCGCGATCTGCGGGACGGTGGCGGGCGCCTGCGGCGCTTCGCCGACGACCGCGCTCACGCTGGCCGGCGCTTCGGCAGCCTGCACCTGGTCGTCGATCCACTCGAACCGCGCTCCCGCCGCGAGCAGCGGCACCGCAGTGAGCGCCGCTTCCAAGCCGGCGGTGTTGTTCTGGTAGAGCGTGCTCCCGCCCGCGCCCTTCACGGTGATCGCGATCGGCACGTCGCGCAGGGTGTGTGTAGAGATGTTGCGCAGCGTCACGACCACCGCTGTGCCTTCGGAGCTGTGCACCGCCTGCGTGGCCACCACCCGCGCGGCGCTGCTGGCATGGGCGATCGACAGGCCTTTGGCGACTTCCACCGGATGCTCGGCCTTGGCCAGCTTGGCCTGCTTTTCGAGTTGCGCGCTCTTTTCCTGGCTGCTCTCGCATCCGCCCAGCGCGAGCGCGCAGAGCAGCAGCGCAACGGCGATCCTCACCCGAAGGCCCCGCTGATGTAGTCGCGCGTGCGCTGCTGGCGGGGCTGCTCGAACACCTGCTCGGCGGTGCCGTACTCGACGAGCTCGCCGAGGTGCATGAACGCGACGTGGTCGGCCACGCGCTGGGCCTGCTGGAGGTTGTGGGTGACGATCACGATCGCCACGCTTTCGCGCAGCTCGACGATCAGGTCCTCGATCACCGCTGTGGAGATCGGGTCAAGGGCCGAGCAGGGCTCGTCGAGCAGCAGCACCTCGGGGTCGGCCGCCAGCGCGCGCGCGATGCACAGCCGCTGCTGCTGGCCGCCCGACAGCGACAGCGCGGGGCGGTCGAGGTCCTCGGCGACCTCCTCGTGCAGGCCGGCGCGGCGCAGCGCCTCGCGCACCGCCGGCTCCAGCGTGGCGCGGCGGGCACGGCGGCGCCGGCCGGGGGCCTCGCGCAGCGCGTAGGCGACGTTCTCGAAGATGCTCATCGGGAACGGGTTGGGCTGCTGGAAGACCATCGTCACGCGCCGGCGCAGCGCGTTGACCTCGATCTCGTGGATCTCTTCGCCGTCGAGCGTGATCCGCCCGGCGCGGCCCGCCCCGGCGGTGATCTCGGTGAGCCGGTTGAGTGAGCGCAGCAGCGTCGTCTTGCCCGAGCCGCTCGCGCCGATCAGCGCCAGCACCTCGCCGCGGCGCACGGGCAGGCTGACGTCGCGCACCACCCACCGCTCGCCGTAGGCGAGCGACACCGACTCGATCCGCATCCGCTCTTCCGGGGGGTAGGCCGTCGCAGCTCGCGCGGCGCGGCGGCGGGCAAGGATCGATGACCCGCCCGCCCCGCTCGCCACGGCCGTGCCCGCGCCGTTGCCCGAGCCATCGGACGGCGGGGGCGCGACCACGCGCGGGTTGCGGTCCGCCGCGATCCGGCGCACGGGTGGGGGGGTCAGGCGCTCCACGGCTGCCTCCTTGGATGGGTCCGGCGGAACGATTGCCACCGCGTGTCGCGCGGGCGGGAGGGCATGCGTCTCATCGCGATCCGCTCCACGGCCACAACTCCCACGCCCACACTCGCAGCGTGATGTTGCGCGCCGCCGC
>CAYNGQ010000422.1:0-4566 GCA_964396735.1 uncultured Solirubrobacteraceae bacterium
CTGAAAGCGCTCCCGGAGGGACTCGACCGGCTGGCGCACGCGATCATCGGCGACATCGAGATTTTCCGCAAGTTCGGTCCCTGCGACCCGCTGTGGATGGAGACCGAGCTCGCCGAGGAGCTCGCCAAGATCGAAGGCCGACCCGACTTCCCGGACGTCCCCGCCGGCCCGGTGGCACTGGCGCCAAACGCGCGGGTGATAATCGTCGGGGACTGGGCCACGGGCCTGCCCGGCGCGGTTGCGGTCGCCGGGCAGATACGCAGACGGCTCGAACAGGGGCGGGGCCGCGAGCAGCACCTGATTCACCTCGGCGACACCTACTACTCCGGTTGGCAGGAGGAGTATGAAACGCGCTTCCTGCGCTACTGGCCGGTGGATCGCTCCGAGCAGGACGTGCTGTGCTGGTCGCTCAACGGCAACCACGACATGTACTCGGGCGGCCACGGCTACTTCGGCTACCTGCTGCACGATCCGCGCTTCCGCGGGCACTGGCTCGGTGGGCATCCCGAGCAGACGCCGTCGAGCCACTTCAGCCTGGAGAACGGCGATTGGCAGATCCTCGGTCTCGACAGCGCCTACAAAGATCACGACCTCGCCGGCTCGCAGGCCGGGTGGGTGGCGAGCAAGCTCGGTGGCACGCGCAAAACGATGCTCCTCACCCACCACCAACCGTTCAGCGCCTACGAAACGGTCTCGCAGAAGATGACGAAGAAGATCGAGCCCATGTTCAACGAGGCAAAGCGGCTGGATGCGTGGTTCTGGGGTCATGAGCATCGCTGCACCGTGTACGGCCCCGACCAGGAACACCCCGATGGCCCGGTGTCGTGGCTGCGCTTCGGCTCGTGCGTGGGCAACGGTGGCGTACCGCAGATCCTGCCCGACCCCCCGTTGTCGGGCGACGCACGCGACGTCGAAGGCTACGTGCCGCTGAGCTGGGCCTACGAAGGGACAGAGACGGCCGACGGCGACAAATGGCTGCGGTTTGGCTTCGCCGTGCTCGACTTCGATGGGCCACAGATCAAAGTGGAATACGTCGACGAGCACGGCAACCAGGTGCACCAGCTCGTGCTCGCCTGAGCAGACGCCGTCCGCGGGCACGGCGCGGGGTCGCCTGCGCCGATCAGCGATCGTGGGATGGGCGTGCGCGGCGACGCAACCCTCGCTATCTTGTGCCAATGGCCACCTGCGCCCATCTCGATGCGGTGGAGATCCTCGACCTGCCGGCCGAGGTGGCGGGTTGCGAGGAGTGTCTGGCCACCGGCGGGCGGTGGGTGCATCTGCGGATGTGCCAAACCTGCGGTCACATCGGCTGCTGTGACAGCTCGCCGGGACGTCACGCGACGGCTCACCATCGCAGCACCGGTCACCCGATCATCCGCTCGGCGGAGTCCGGCGAGACCTGGAGCTGGTGCTACGTGGACGAGCTGACGCTGCAACTGCACGCTCAGTGAGCCTGGTCCGTCCGCTGGGACCGAAGGCGATTACGCTCCACCGTCGTCTTGGGGAGCGTCCCCGCGCCGGCCAGGTAGCCGTCGTCTTCGGGCGCGCGGACGCGCTGGCCAACTCGCCGGACCGTAGCTGAGCGGCGCCGATGGATTTCGCCCTGAACGACGAGCAGCGCGCCTTTCGTGACGCGGTCGCCGCCTTCGCCCGCGACCGCCTGGTCGACGACTACGCCGGTGCCGACCGCCGTGGCGCATTTCGCGAGGGACTGGTGGGCGAGATGGCGGAGCTGGGGCTGGTGGGGCTGCGCATCCCGCAGGAGCACGGCGGCCAGGGCGCGGATGCGCTCAGCGCCGGGATCGCCGTCGAGGGGGTGGCGCGCGCCGATCTGAACGCCTCCTACCTCGTCTTCCTGCCCGCGCTGGTGGCGGAGGTGCTGGTGGGCGCTGCCGACGAGCGCCAGCGCGAGCGCTGGCTACCGGCGATCGCCGCGGGGGAGACGCTCCCCTGCTTCTGCCTCACCGAGCCCGAGCACGGCTCCGACGCAGCGCACCTGGGGCTGCGCGCTGAGCGCGACGGCGCGAGCTGGCGGCTCACCGGGGAGAAGACCTCGATCTCGCTGGGCATGGGCGCGCACACGGCGCTGGTGTTCGCGCGCACCGGCGGCGAGGGCGCGCGCGGCATCAGCGCGTTCTACATCGAGCTCGACGATCGCTTCGTGCAGCGCTCACCGTTCGAGGATCTCGGCGAGCGCGCGATCGGCCGGGCCTCGCTGGCGTTCGACGGCCACCCCGTCGGCGAAGACTGCCTGGTTGGCCGCGAAGGCGAGGGGTTTGTGCGCTGCATGCAGGGCTTCGACTACTCGCGCGCGCTGATCGCGCTGATGTGCTTGGCCTGCGCCCAGCAGTCGCTCGACGAGGCGATTGCCTACACGCGCGAGCGCCGCGCCTTCGGTCAGCCGATCTCGCGCCAGCAGGCCGTCGCCTTCCCGCTGGTCGAGCTCGCGGCCCAGCTGCGCGGCGCGCGGCTGCTCTCCTACGAGGCGCTGTGGCGTAAGGACCAGGGGCTGCCCCACGCGCTGGAGGCCAATATGGTGAAGTGGTGGGGTCCGCGGCTGGCGGCCGAGGTCTGCCACCAGGCGCTGCTCGCCTTCGGGCACGCTGCCTACAGCGAGGAGCTGCCGCAGGCGCAGCGCTTGCGCGACGTCATTGGCCTGGAGATCGGCGACGGCACCGCCCAGATCGCCAAGCTCGTGGCGGCGCGCCACCTCTTTGGGCGAGAGTTCGCGCCGTAGGTCTTCCGCATCGTCTACCGTGCCCTTGGGATGAGGGCGGCGCGACGCAGATCGGCACGCTGAGGTGCGCAGTCGCACCACGATCCTGATTCTCGGCACGGCGCAGTTCGTGATGGTGCTCGACAGCACGGTCATGAACGTCTCGATCTCCCAGGTCGTGGCGGATCTGCACACGACCGTGTCGGGGGTGCAGCTGGCGATCACCGCCTACACGCTGGTGATGGCGGCGTTCATGCTGACCGGCGCGAAGCTCGGGGACATCTGGGGGCGCCGGCGGGCCTTCTCGATCGGCCTCGCGATCTACGGGGTGGGGTCGTTGACGACCGCGCTCAGCCCCAACCTCGGTGTCCTGCTGATCGGCTGGTCGGGGATCGAGGGGCTCGGCGCGGTGCTCGTGATCCCCGCGATCGCCTCGCTCACTGCGGCCAACTACAGCGGCCGCGAACGGGCGCTCGCGTACGGGCTGCTCGGCGGGATCGCCGGCGCCGGCGCGGCCGCCGGGCCGCTGATCGGCGGCTTCGTCACCACGGAGTTCAGCTGGCGGGTGGTGTTCGCCGCGGAGACCGTGATCGTGCTGGTGCTGCTCACGTTGGTGCGCCGGATCGGCGATCGGCCGACCGGCGAGCGGGTCAAGCTCGACCTCGGCGGGGCGGCGCTGTCGGCGCTCGGGCTCGGCCTCACGGTCTTCTCGATCCTCAAGATCAGCACGTGGGGCCTGTTCAAACCGATCGGAGCGCTCACGATCGGCGGCACCGAGATCACCCCGTTCGGCTTCTCGGTCGTGCCCTTCCTGATTCTCGCCGGCCTCGTTGTCCTCGGCCTCTTTGCCCGCTGGGAGCAGCGCGTGGCCGCCGCTGGGCGCACGCCGCTGCTGGCGCCCGACCTGCTGCACATCCCGCAGCTGCGCGCCGGCCTCTCGACGCTCGTCTCGCAGTACCTGATCCTCGCCGGCACCTTCTTCGTGCTGCCGCTCTACCTGCAGCTGGTGCTCGGCTACAACGCTCTGGAAACCGGGGTGAAGATCCTGCCGATCTCGGTGGCGATGATGCTCGCCGCGGTGCTCGGCCCGCGCCTGGCGACGCGCACCTCGCCCCGCAAAGTCGTGCAGGTGGGTCTCGGCTTCCTGTTCGTCTCGATCGCCTGCCTGCTGGCGAGCATCTCCCCGTCGCTCTCCTCCGTCGCGTTCGCGATTTCGCTGGCGGGCTTCGGCGTCGGGATCGGCCTCGCGTTCTCCCAGCTCGGCAACGTTGTGATGTCGTCGGTCGGGGAAGCGCGCTCCAGCGAGGCCGGCGGTGTGCAGGGTGCCGCGCAGAACCTCGGCCAGTCGCTCGGCACGGCGTTGATCGGCGCCGTGCTGCTCACCGGTCTGACCACCGGCTTTCACCAGCGCGTGCTCGCCGACCCCGGGATCCCCTCACAGGTGCAGCAGCAGGTGGTGCACGGCACCGAGGATGGCCTGCCGATGGTCTCTCAAGCGCAATTCAAGGCCGAGGTGAAGCAGGCCGGGCTGCCGCCCGAGCAGGCGACCAAGCTGGTCGGCTTCTACAACGACGCGCAGATCGAAGCGCTCAAGCGCTCGCTGCTCGTGGCCTGCGCGTTCGCGCTCGTGGGGCTGTGGTTCGCCCGCTCGCTTCCCGGCGAGGCGCTCGCAACAGCGGAGGACCAGCCGGTGGCCTCGACATCTCACCCGCAGCCGGCGGTATAGCGTGCGCCGACCGCCCTACCACCCCTGGCGGGCGAGGCCGGATCACCTTCGCGGCGGGGAGGCTGCAAGCGGATGACGAGCGCGGGACCCACCGGATCGAGCCCTACCCCTGAGGCGGGGGTCC
>CAYNGQ010000423.1:0-7229 GCA_964396735.1 uncultured Solirubrobacteraceae bacterium
TCGTGAACGACCTGCTTGTCGTAGTGACCGCCAACGACGGCGAGTGCGCCGACGACGATCATGCCTGCCGCGGCGACGGTGGCGATCGAGGTCAGACTGGTCAGTTTCGCGAGCAGCGGGCTGCGCGGCGCGTGATCGGGCTGCGGGTCCTGGTGGCGTCCGTTGGAGATGGGATCGGCGACAGCGGTGGGCGCCACGCCGTTGCCGGTGGTCGGAGCGGCTGGCGGCGGCATGACTGAGCTGGGCATGGTGTTCCTCGTTTCGTTGGATGTGCGCATGGGCGCCAGCGACCAGAGGAGCACCGCGGACCTGAACAACATAGCATGAAATCTATATCTATGAATTGGATATCCAGATACGCTAGTCTTGATACGTGACCGAGACCACAACGCACCGCTGGAAGTTCCTTACCAACCACGCCCAGGTCCTCGCCTGCATCGCCCACGACCCGGGCGTGCTCCTGCGAGAGATCAGCGAACGGGTCGGGATCACCGAACGCGCCGCGCACCGGATCGTCACGGAGCTGGCGGACGGCGGCTACATCACACGCGAGCGCAACGGACGCCGCAACCAGTACACGATCCAATCCGCTCTTCCGCTTCCCGATCGTCTCGGCCGTGTGCAGCGGATCAGCGACCTGCTTACGATCCTGATCGGCACCAGCGACGAGTTTCCAGATGCGCCAGCACCACCGGCGGCACCGAACGGGAAGACCGGCCGGTAGTCATGCCCGGCAATCCCGGCCCCATGCCAACAACCGGCTCGCGTTCTGAGAAGCTCCGCGTGGTCATCGTCGGCGGGGGAGTGGCCGCCCTGGAGACAGCGCTGGCCCTGGCCGATCTCGCGCCCGACCGCACTGACGTGACCGTCATCGCCCCCAACAGCGAGTTCGTCTACCGCCCGATGGTCGTCCGCGAGCCGTTCGCCTACGGCGCTGCACACCGCTATCCACTCGAGTCGATCGTCCACGACTCCGGCGCGACGTTGCTCTGTGGCGAGCTCGGCTGGATCGAGCCAGCCACGCGGACGATCCACACCAAGGCCGATGAGGCAATCGAGTACGACGTGCTGGTGCTCGCGCTCGGGGCGACCGTCACAAAACGCTACCCGCACGCGCTCACAATCGACGACCGTGATCTGGCACAGACCATGCGCGGGCTGATCCAGGACGTCGAGGGTGGCTACGTCCACAAGCTCGCATTCGTTGCGCCCGGTCGCATGGCGTGGCCGCTGCCGCTGTACGAGCTTGCGCTGATGACAGCGGGGCGCGCCTACGACATGAGCATCGAGCTGCGGACGACGATCGTCACCCCCGAGGACAGCCCCCTCGCGATCTTTGGATCGTCGGCGAGCAGCACCGTGGCCGAGCTGCTCGCCCGCGCGAACGTCGAGACGATCAACTCCGCCTACGCCGAGGTCCCGAGCTCCCGCGAAGTGGTGATCAGCCCCGGCGACCAGCGCCTCGAGGTGGATCGGGTGATCGCATTGCCCGAGCTCTACGGCCCTGCCGTGCGCGGCATTCCGCTCGGCGAGAACGGCTTCATCCGCGTGGACCCGCATTGCCGAGTACCCGACGTCGAGCGCATCTACGCAGCCGGCGACGCGACCGACTTCCCCATCAAGCAGGGCGGCATCGGCTCCCAGCAAGCCGACGCTGCCGCGCAGTCGATCGCGGCCCTGGCCGGGGCACCCGTGACGCCCGAGCGTTTTGACCCCACGATCCACGGCATGCTGCTGACCAACGGCAAGCCTCAATACCTCACCGCTCACATCACGGGAGGACACGGGTTCAGCTCCGAGATCACCGACACCCCGACCTCCCCGCCACCGAGCAAGATCGCCGCGAAGTACCTCGCACCGTACCTCGCCGAGGATTGATCGCCTCACGATTCGGAAGACGGCGGGCGCCCTCATGGGGGCATGTGTGGACCCCACGGCCCCGTACGACCGGCGCTGAACGGGCCTGCAATGGCTAAAGCTCGAAGGAGTCCCTGTCGAGGGGAGATCTCAAGACGAGCGCACGACCATTGTGATGATAGACACAAACCTATTCCGCCACCGGCGAGCGCCCAGGGGGCAGCTCAGGCGAAGC
Source organism: uncultured Solirubrobacteraceae bacterium (assembly GCA_964396735.1). Lineage (GTDB taxonomy): Bacteria > Actinomycetota > Thermoleophilia > Solirubrobacterales > Solirubrobacteraceae > Palsa-744. Next base: position 2,093 of record CAYNGQ010000423.1, read on the forward strand.
CATGCCCACGCGGGGCTCGCGGCGGAGACCGGCGTCTCGCTGATCGAAGTGATGGTGAGCGCGCTGATGGTGGGGTTCATCGTGATCGCGACCTTCACCGGCTTCAACGCCGCCAACCACACGACCGCCGACGAGCGCACGCACGACCAGGCGGCCCAGCTGGCCGCGCAGTCCCTGGAGGAGATGCGCAGCGACTCCGCCGCCACGCTCGACACGATCGAGAAGGTCGCCGGGGTGGGCCCCGAACACACCTACACGCAGACGATCGGCGGCCAGAAGTACACGATCGCCCAGAGCGACGAATGGATCCCCGACAACAACCCGAACGCGAACTGCAGCGCCTCCAGCAAAGAACACTCCAGCCAGGCCGGCAACTACCTGCGGATCGCCACGAGCGTCGATTGGCATCAGCTCGAAGTCGAGAAACGGCCGCCGCTGAGGCAGTACAGCATCATCACCCCACCCGACGGCTCGGGCTTGGAAGTCGACGTCGTCAACGGCCGCACCCCCGAGCAGCCGGTCGCCGGCGTGACCGTGGTCGCCGGCGAAGCCGAAGCGACGACCGGCGAAGCCGGCTGCGCGATCCTCGGCGGGATCCCGGCGACCAAGATCACCGTGGAAGCCTTCAAGGTCGGTGACGTCACCGAAGCGGGCGCCGTCAAGAACATCTCGCCCGAACTGGCGATCGCCCCGAACGTCACCACGCACAAGGAAGTCGTGCTCAACACCGGCTCGCACATCACCGCCGAATTCATGCACGGATCCGAAAAAGTAAAGGGCGACACGATCGTCGCATACAACCCCAAAATGAACCTCGCACCCGACTTCGAGGTGGGGAGCACGCGATTCGGCACCTTCACCAAAGAAACAGGCGAATACGAAGCACGGACTGGCGAGCCTCCCATCACCGAAGACCCAGAACCATACCGAACCACAGCGACGACCCCGGTCAGCCCAGAATACTATCCCACCGGCGATCTATTCCCCTTTGAAAAAGGCCCCTGGCAGGTGTACGCCGGGGACTGCCTCGCGAACAACCCAGCAGAAATCGACCCAAGCGAAGTCAGCAAAAGCTCGATCTCGGCGGCCCTCGAACCCGGCGAAGACCCAACGATCAAAGTGCCAACCTCGGAAGTGCAATTCACCATCTACAAAAGCACGAAAAGCGGCAGCACCATCGAAGGCACGGTCCGACCCGTCAAGATCACGAACACCGAATGCCTGAAGATAAAAAAAGAAGAAGAAGAAAAAAACAAAACAACATACCTCCCGAACAATGCTGCCAAATACAGCGTGATTCACACGCAGGACACCACCAACGCAGGCAAGCTTGAAGTTCCCTACCAGCCGTTCGGCAAGTTCACGCTGTGTGTCTGGAACAACGAAACAAAAAGGACCTACACGACTACTTACACAGATGAAAAGGCACTTGGGCCAACGATCAACTTTTACCTGGGGGAATCAGCGAATTACACCGAAAGCGGCGGCCACTCCGTCGAAGTGAAGACCGGCCAATTCACCAACACATGCTGATCGAACACCCATCTACCCTCACGCATCGCGGATCACGACCCGGCCTCTCCGACGAGAGCGGCTACAGCCTGATCGAACTGCTCGTCGCGATGATCTCCGGCATCGTGGTCATGCTGGCGCTGGTTGCGGTCCTGCTCTTCTCCACCCGCCAGGAGACGCACCTGACCGACGTGGCGCAGGCCACACAGCTGGGGCGAATCGCGATGACCAAGATCGTCGACGAACTGCACTCGGCCTGCCTCGCCCCGGGCTTCGCTCCGATCCAGGAAAAAAGCGGCCCGAACGAATTGAGGTTCGTCAACTCCTACAACGAAGAAGCGGTAATCTCCAAAACCAAGGTCAACGAACACAGGATCGTGTGGAACGAAAAAGCCGAAACCCTCACCGATTTCACGTATCCCGCGAGCAAAGAAGAAACCTGGCCGACCTTCAAATACTCTGAAACGGCGACCCCGACCAGCGGCGTGCTGATCGCCAGCCACGTCACGCCGATGGAATCAGAAGGCAAAAAGCTGCCGATCTTCCAGTACTACAGCTACGACCTCGAATCCAATGAAAGCGCAAGCTCGGGCCTCAACTCGCTCAACACCACGCCGATCATCTCCGGCGCCGAAACGCTCACGAAAGAACCCGCACCGACCGCTGCCTCCGTGCTGATCAGCTTCAACACCGGCTCCAGCGCGACCACGACCAGCCTCACCAACACCCTTGGGAAAACCCTCGCCAAAGACGTGGGCGACGGCCAGCAGAGCCAGGTGACGCTCTCGTTCTCCGTGCCCGTGTCCGAAGCAGAAAGCGTCGATACGCCATGCGAGTAAAACTTTCAAACAAGCCACAGCTGCGCGGAGTCCGTGCCCGGCTCGCCTCCGAGAGCGGCTTCACGCTGATGGTCGCGCTCGGCGTGCTGCTCGTGACCTCGCTGCTGCTGGGCGCGGCGTTCGAGGCCGCCCGGGGCGACATCCAGCTCTCCCACAGGAACACCGTGCAGAAGGAGGCCTACTACGCGGCGCTTGCCGGCATCCAGGAGTACGAGTACCATCTGCAGGCCAACCCCGATTACTGGGAGACCTGCGCCGCGCCATCCAATACCGTCCCCAAGCAGGAAGAATTGACCGAGCACTACGAAATCAAGCTGCTCGTCGCCAGCACGGCCCCGGAAGGCACGAAAGCATGCAGTACGACAAGCCCGTTCGCGACGATGATCCAGTCCTCTGGCGTCGAGGCAAACACGTTCCGACTCGAGTCGATCGGCACGGCCGGCAACAAAGCCGTCGCCTCGAGCTACGCGAGCCGCACGATCGTCGCCACCTTCCACGTGGTGGGCTTCCTCAACTTCATCTACTTCACCCAGTATGAAGACGGCGACCCCGCCCTCTACGGTGGGCCGAAAGAATGCGAAAACTACTACCCCAAGCGCGTGTCGCTGGGCATCAACGGCAAATGCACGACGATCGAGTTCGCGGACGGGGACACCGTTGAAGGCCCGATGCACACCGATGACGCGACCGATATCTGCGCCCCGGCATACTTCGGGCGCAAAGGCCACAACCCGACTGACACGGTCCAGATCAACAACGGGGTCTACTCCACCTGCGGCAATCCAAATGGGACGTTCTACACCGCCACCGGGAAATACGAAAAAGGCGAAGAACTGCTCACCCCCGAAGGCGATACGACACTCGGGACCTATGTCAAAGAAGGCGGAGACGAATTCACCGGCTCGACGCACATCGTGCTCAAGGGCACGACGATGGAAGTGACCAACGACAAAAATGAAACCAAACCATACGAATGGCCGACCAACGGCCTTGTGTACGTCCGCGCGAGCGAAAACAAAGCTACGCCGTGCACGTACGCATACAACGACTCTACGAGCGAAACCGACAACGCCACCGAGGTCTCCAAGGAAACGTACTGCGGCAATGTGTACGTCAGCGGCACCTACAGCAAACCGATCACGATTGCGGCCGAAGAAGACCTGATCATCAACGGCAGCATCTACCCGACCAGCGTCAAAGCCTTGGGCGAAGAACCGACCGGCACCAACACGCTCGGGCTGATCGCCGGCCACTACGTGCGTATCTACCACCCGCTCACCAGCACCAACTGCGGAACAGCCGAAAACGCCAAAGGCTCGCTGGAAAGCCCGTGGATCTACGCGGCGATCCTCTCGACCAACCACTCGTTCGCCGTGGACAACTTCGAATGCGGCAAGCAGCTCGGCAACCTCAACGTCTACGGAGCGATCGCCCAGCGCTTCCGCGGGATCGTAGGGCTGGTCGGCGAAAGCGGGTACGTCAAGAACTACAAATACGACGAGCGACTCGCGGTGGACGAGCCCCCCTACTTCCTCAACCCGATCAACGCCGGCTGGAAGGTCGCGCGCGAGACGGCGCCGAACCCGGGGTAGTACGAGGCCGGCTGAGCCTCGAAGGCAGGCGCGGCAACCCGCAGCGCGCACGCGCGCACACATCAACCCGCAGCGCGCACACACCCCACACCGTGGGAGAGGAAGGACCCCGACAGCTCGCGGCGCCGTGCCTCGGGTCGGTTAACGGACCCTGACGGTGACCGTCGCCCCAACCCCCCGCAGCAGCACCCCAGGCGGGATCTCCAATGCTCTGGCGAGGCGTAGCAGCGTGCGCAGGTTGGGGTTGCGCTTGCCGCGCTCGAACACGCTGATCGCCGCACGGTCGACGTGGGCGTTGTTGGCGAGCGCTTCCTGGGAGATGCCGATGCGTTCACGCGCCCAGCGCAGGTTGACGCCGAAGCGGGCGGCGGGCGTGAGCTCCTCCTCGCCGCAGCGGGGACCGCGTACGGCCGAATCGGGGCCGATGCCGTTCAGCAGCGCGGCGGGCTTGACACCGACTGCGCCGGCGACGCGCACAATCGTCGAGAGGTCGGGGGCCCGCTCGGCACGCTCAAGGAAGCTGACGGCAGCGCGGTCGAGATTGGCTCTCAAGCTCAGATCGATCTGCGAAAGGCCCGCCTGCTTGCGGGCCTCGCGCATGTTGTGGCCAAATCTCTCCAACTGTTCGTCAAGATGGCGGTCTCCGGTACTTCGCATGCGCCCATACTCTTGAGTCGCCTACAGAAAGACCACTGCGCAAACACTAGAAACGTCGCGCGTTGCGAGCGTCATCCGTGAGAGCGACCCGCCGCCTGCGCGCGGGCGCCGCAGGGCGCAACCCTCAGAGTGCGGCGGGTGGGATTCGAACCCACACGCCCTCGCGGACAGGGCCTTTTGAGGGCCCCGCGTCTACCGTTCCGCCACCGCCGCCCAGCCCCAACAACTATAGGCCAGCGGAGGCCGCCGGTGGCGGCCGTCAGGCGGGGTGCAGGCTGGGATCGCGATAGTCGCCGGCGCCGGCGCGGGGGTCGCGCTGCTCGAGCTCGACGTTCCAGCCCTGGGAGAAGCCGCGCATCGCAAAGGCCACGAGCAGGATCTGGACCGGCAGGACCAGCAGGGTCAGCACGCCGAGCAGCCCCGCGTTGAGGTTCGGCTGCGCGAAGCCGGCTTTGTCCCGGTTGAACCACGACGGCGCAGCCACGAGCGCGAAGGTCGCGAGCAAGATGGCGAGCGCCGCAGCCACCGGCAGAGACC